>CAYJHX010000065.1:0-8303 GCA_964369395.1 uncultured Desulfovibrionaceae bacterium | reverse complement strand
AAATCTTTGTCACCGATGTATGCGAAGTGGTGCGGATACGGACTGGGGAACGGGGTGATGTGGCTATCTAGCAGGACAGCCGGCTGAAAAAGGGCAGTCGACTGAAAAAGGACAATCTACATCGTCAGGCTTGTTTTTTGCTCCAGTCATGTACCAGAAGAGTACATTCCTTTCGCAAAAAATTTCGCCTTCCTTGTATCTTATCCTTTTTGAGCCGACTGCCATGAGCTCGCAGGACGCTGCCATAAGCTTGCAGGACGCTGCCATAAGCTTGCAGGACGCTGCCATAAGCTTGCAGGACGTGGCTACTGCTACAAGCCCGCAGAACGTGCTTACTGCCACAAACTCGCAGGATGCGGTTACTACCAAAGTCTGCAGGACGTGGACACGCCGTGCAACACAAGCACTGTCTTGTAGCCGCAAGACGTGTACTAAAATTTTCTTGCTCCTAACCCTCTAACCTAGGGGTAGCTCCTAACCCTCGAGCTACCCCTTTTTTGTATACAAAAAAATATGTTGTTCTAAAAATCACAAAGTTTGCCTTGTATACAAAAAAAATTACTTTCTTTCAAAAAAAACCCACAAAAGCGCATTTTACAAAAAAGAGCATGATTGATTCTTCAATCAACGTTTCCTGTGCAAATCTACAGCATTTTCCTGTGAATATAAAAAAAACGTTGCATATTGATTTTTTTTTGTCTTAATTGACATGTCTGTGATATATGCCGTATCGTCATTGCGTTTTACGGGCCCCTTACTTTTTTTTAGACACGACATAGCTGAGATGAGGGGTTTGTACAGGTATGCTTAGCTATGCACAAACCAAAGGAGCGAGTATGGACGGGTCTGTTTCTGTGGGTTCTTTATCAAAGACCCCATTGTCCGGCCGTATGGATTTTGCACAAGCTGTAACGGGCGTGTTGTTAGCCTTGTTTACCTTGATGCACCTTGTCTTTGTCAGTACGGTACTTTTAAGCCCAAGCATTATGAATGGTCTTGGTTGGGTGCTAGAAGAGTTGTATTTGGCACAAGTAGGTGGTCCTATCATCTTATTAATTATGGTGGCACACTTTATTCTTGCCGCCCGTAAGATGCCTTTTCAAGTGGGCACACTGCCGGTATTTTTCTCTCATGCCAAAGAAATGAAACACTGTGATACTTGGCTTTGGTTGGCCCAAGTAGTTACGGCTGTGGTTGTTTTGGTCATGGTCAGCATTCACGTGTATGTTGTTTTAGACACGCTCCCTATTACTGCTGAAACGTCTGCCTTGCGCGAGCAAAGTGGTTGGACGCCTTTCTATTTTGTTCTGCTTGTATGCGTGGGTATTCACCTTGGTGTGGGCTTGTTCCGCGTAGGTGTAAAATATGGCTACATCACCGAAGCCACGCGCCCTGTATGGGTTAAGCGTACATGGCGTCTTATTGCGGCCTATGTAGTGTTGGGTATTTTAACCATGATTCGCTTTCATTTCATGAGCGTTGCTGTATAAGCCAAGGAGAACACATGCGTATTTTTCAAACAGATCTTTTGTGCATGGGGGCTGGGCTTGCAGGTGAACGCGTAGCCGTAGAAGCCGCCCAAGCCGGTTTTGATGTTATCTGTCTTTCTGTGGTGCCGCCCAAGCGTTCGCACTCTTCTGCCGCCATGGGGGGCATGCAAGCAGCGCTAGCTAACTCTGCCATGAGCCAAGGCGACTCGCCCGACGTACACTTTGCCGATACCGTTAAAGGCTCTGACTGGGGCTGCGACCAAGAAGTAGCCCGTCTCTTCGCCAATACGGCCCCCATTGCCATGCGCGAAATGGCATGGATGGGCGTACCGTGGAGCCGTGTAGAGCCTGGTGTGCATACCTACTATAAAGGTGGCAAACCTTTTGAAGCTGAAGAGTTAGAATCTAAACGCGGCCTTATTCACTCGCGCGCCTTTGGTGGTACTGCTAAATGGCGTACATGCTATACTTCCGACGGTACCGGTCACTCTGTGCTCTTTACCTTAGATAACCGCCTCTTACAATTGGGCGTCGCTGTGCATGACCGTATGCAAGCCGAGGCTCTTATTCACGATGGCGAAACCTGCACAGGCTGTATTTGTCGCTGTCTTCGTACCGGCGAATTGGTTATGTACCGCGCCAAGGTTACCCTTATCGCCACCGGTGGTTTTGGGCGTATTTTCCCCGCCACCACCAACGCCATCATTTGTGACGGCGGCGGTCAAATCACCGCTTTAGAAACCGGCTGTGTGCCCATGGGCAATATGGAAGCCATCCAATTCCACCCCACAGGTACTGTGCCTACAGATATTCTTGTGACGGAAGGTTGCCGCGGCGATGGCGGTACTTTGCTTGACGTAAATGAATATCGCTTTATGCCCGATTATGAGCCAGAAAAAGCCGAATTAGCCTCGCGTGACGTGGTATCGCGCCGCATGGTGGAACATATGCGTAAAGGCTATGGCGTGCCTAGCCCTTATGGTGAGCATTTGTGGCTGGATATTCGTCATCTTGGCGAAAAGCATATCACCACAAACTTACGTGAAGTGTATGATATTTCTACAAAATTCTTGGGCGTAAACCCCATTCATCAACTTATTCCTGTGCGTCCTACCCATCACTACAGCATGGGCGGTGTACGTACCAATAAAGACGGCGCTGTGTACGGCCTTAAAGGTCTCTTCTCCGCTGGCGAAGCCGCTTGTTGGGATATGCACGGCTTTAACCGCCTTGGCGGTAACTCCTTGGCTGAAACCGTGGTGGCCGGCCGTATTGTGGGCAAAAAAGTGGTGGAATACCTTCAAGGCTATGAAACAAGCTTTGGTACTGCCGTTGCTGAAAGTGCCGCTCGCATGGTGCAAGAGCGCATAGACAATATGGTGCATGGTCGCAAAGGTAAAGAAGATTGCTATGAATTGCGTAATCTTATGCACAAGACCATGATGGACAATGTGGGCATTTTCCGCAATGGTACCGATTTACAAAAAGCCTGTGACGAATTGCAAGAATTACTCAAACGCAGTGAAAATATTGCCTTGCAAGGCAGAACTTGCGGCTTTAACCCCGAGCTTTCTTTAGCTTTGCGCGTGCCTGGCATGATTAAGCTTGGTTTGTGCTCTGCTTACGGCGCCCTTATGCGTACCGAAAGCCGCGGCGCTCATACCCGTGAAGACTTCCCCGAACGTAATGACAAAGAGTGGCTCAACCGTACCTTGGCTTCGTGGAAGGAAGGCGATACCTTGCCTACCTTAAACTATGAAGACGCAACACCTTGGTATGAAATGCCTCCCGGAGACCGTGGCTACGGCGGCGGTAAAATCATTGACGCTGAAATTCCAGCGGACAAGATTGTGCCTCTTGGCGGAAAACTTTAGACTTTGAAAAAGGGCTTGTTGCGGCGTCAGATATATTTTTCAAACGGCGTATGTAGTATTTCTACACGGCGTCTCTTGAAAAATATATCTTCCTTGCCTCCCCCTTTTTGAAAGCCTAAAGGCGAAGTTGTAAACAAAAAGTATATTATACGAATTACTATTCGGGAGAATTACACATGGGACGTAAATTGCATTTTGAAATTATGCGTTATAACCCTCTGGACCCACAGAGTAGACCGCATTTACAATCTTTTTATTTGGAAGAACACCCCAGCATGACCCTTTTTGTGGCGCTGACCATCTTGCGCGAAACGCAAGACGCCAGCTTGCAATTTGACTTTTGCTGCCGCGCGGCCATTTGTGGCTCTTGCGGTATGGTCATCAATGGTAGACCCGGCCTTGCGTGCTCTACGCAAACTCGCGATTTGCCCGATCACATTGTCTTGCATCCGTTGCCAGTATTTAAATTGATTGGCGACCTTTCTGTAGATACAGGCACGTGGTTCCGCGATGTGGGCGCTAAGCTGGAAACATGGATTCACAGTCAAAAACCTTTTGACGAAAAAGCTGAAGAAGAACGCATGACCAATGCATTGGCTACGCATATTTTTGAGCTAGACCGTTGTATTGAATGTGGTTGTTGTATTGCTGCGTGCGGTACAGCGCGTATGCGTGAAGACTTCCTTGGCGCCACCAGCATTAACCGTATGGCTCGCTTTTATGTGGACCCGCGCGATAATCGTGGCGAAAGAGATTTTTACGAACTGATTGGTAATGACCAAGGCGTGTTTGGTTGTATGGGACTTTTGGCATGTAACGATGTATGCCCTAAGCAACTTCCTTTACAAGACCAGCTTGGTATCATGCGCCGTATGTTAGTTACAGAATCAGTAAAAGGCATTGTGCCTGAAAAATTGCGTCATCTTATGTCCTGCAAGGGCAATTGTCACCCCAAATAAGGAAAAAATCATGGCCTTATACACGAAAGAAGAAGCATTAGAATATCATGCTAGCCCCCGTCCCGGTAAAGTAGAAGTTTTACCTACGAAATCTTGCGCCAGCCAAAAAGATTTAACACTGGCGTATTCTCCCGGCGTAGCAGAGGCGTGCCTTGCCATTCATGCCGATGAATCCTTGGTGGACGTATATACAGGACGCGCCAACTTGGTGGCCGTGGTTTCCAACGGTACCGCCGTATTGGGTCTTGGCAACATTGGTCCTAAAGCCGGTAAGCCTGTTATGGAAGGCAAGGGCATTCTCTTTAAAATGTTTGCCGATATCGACGTGTACGACATCAACTTGGCTGAAAACGATCCTCGTAAATTGTGCGATATTGTCAAAGCCATGGAGCCTACCTTTGGCGGCATTAACCTTGAAGATATCAAAGCCCCAGAATGTTTTTTCATCGAAGAAACCCTTCGTGAAGAAATGAATATTCCCGTGTTCCACGATGACCAACACGGTACTGCCGTTATTTCTGCTGCTGGGCTTATCAATGCTTGTGAAATAACAGGTCGTAAAATAGAAGATTGCAAAGTGGTGGTTTCCGGTGCTGGTGCCGCAGCCATTGCTTCTGCCAATCTCTATGTAGAAATGGGTGTAAAACGCGAAAATGTGTATATGTTTGACTCTCGCGGTTTGGTACATGCCGGACGTACAGATTTAAATAAATACAAAGAAGCCTATGCCCAAAAAGAAAATTGCACCTTGGAAGAAGCCCTCACCGGCGCTGATGTGTTCCTTGGTCTTTCTGTAAAGGGACTTTTGAGCAAAGAAATGGTAAAGAGCATGGCTCCGCAACCTATTTTGTTTGCTTGCGCTAACCCTGACCCAGAAATCACCTATGCCGATGCTAAGGACGCCGTGCCTGATTGCATTATGGCTACAGGTCGCTCTGATTATCCTAATCAAATCAACAATGTATCCGGCTTCCCCTTCCTTTTCCGCGGGGCTCTAGATACAGGCGCTAGCCAAATTAATGAAGAAATGAAGATTGCCGCCGCGCGCTCTTTGGCCGCTCTTGCCAAGGAACCCGTACCCCAAAAGGTAAAGGATGCTTACGACGGACAAGACTTTAGCTTTGGTATTGATTACGTTATTCCAAAGCCTTTAGATCCACGTATTTTGGAATGGGAAACCTTGGCTGTGGCTCAAGCCGCCATGGATTCCGGTGTGGCAACACGCCCCATTAAAGATATGGATGCCTATCGCGAAAGCTTAAAAGCTCGCGTGGCAAAATGCCATGATCGTGCCAATGCTTTGTATAAGAGCTATTTATAAGCCGTGATAGATTGTAATGCGTCTTTATGGGCGCGTTAAGAATTATAAGGCCGTTCGTAAGAGCGGCCTTTTTTACTTGTGGAACGCTTTAGCGTGTTCATATACTAAGACCTCTGCACAATTATAAAGGCATGGATTGCCACGTCGCTACGCTCCTCGCAATGACCTGGTATTACAGCGAAAGTCATTGCGAGCGAAGCGAAGCAATCCATGTATCTTAATGTTTTTTGGAATTGTGTAGAGGTCTTATTTTACTATATTTTACCATAAAAAAGAGTGCCTCCTTTTGGAAGCACTCTTTTTTTAGATATAACTATTTACATATTATTCAGCAGTTTTATTTTTCTCTGGCAAGAAAGATGCGCCAATGCCAAGGGCTAGCAAGCCGCCCACCACGCCAAGGCTGACCATGGCTGGCATATGGACAGCGCCGGTAACCATAAGCATCATTTTTATGCCAATGAATACGAGAATGGCGATGACGCTCTTTTCTAAGTGGCGCAGGTAGCGCTTGGCTGCGGCCAAGAGAAAATACATGGAACGCAAGCCTAAAATAGCAAAGATATTTGATGTATACACGATGAAGGGGTCAGTGGTAATGGCGATGATGGCAGGCACTGAGTCAAAAGCAAAAAGGACATCAGAAATTTCTACCACGATGAGGCATAAGAAGAGCGGGGTAGCTTTTAAGGCTCCGTTGTCTTTATGTACAACGCCGTGTTCGTCCACACGTACAAAGAAGTTATGCCCTTCAATGCGTGTATGTACAGGCATGAAGCGGCGTGTCATGCGTACAGCCCAGTGTTGAGAGAAATCTTCGATTTCTTTGTTTTCTGCGCCCATGTGTTGCCACATTTTGAAGGCTGTCCAAAGGATGAAAATACCAAAAACGCCAAGGGCATAGACACCAAAGTATTCTACTAAGGAAGTACCCGCTATGATGAAGATGAAGCGCATGACCAAGGCTCCAAGAATACCGTAATAGAGCACGCGGTGCTGGTATTCGTCTTTTACCCCAAAAGAGGTAAAAATAGCCATAATAACAAAGAGGTTATCTACAGCTAGGGAGAGTTCGAGTAAGTAACCCGCTAAGAAGAATTGCGCTGCTTCCATTCGTTTGGCAGGGGGAATATGCTCTATACCAAAGGCAATATAGGCGGCAAACATAAGCGAAAGACTGACCCAAAGGCTGGTCCAGAGAAGGGAGTTTTTGGCGGTGATGGGCTTGTCATCGTTATGACTGTGCAAGTCAAACCATAAAAAGAAGAGCACCAAAGCCATGAAAACAACAATTTTCCAAGTTTCAATATCTGTTAAAATAGATTCGGTCATGGGCGTGTATTTCCTTGTATTTCCTTGTATTTTTGGTTTTATACAAAGGGGTAGGGTGTTTTGCAGAAAAAGTTAGGTAGGGTGAGACAACACAATGCAAGGTCATACAAAGGAAAATTTTCCTTGTCAAGTCACAGTTTCACAGCAATCAAGCCAGATACCTTTGCAAAAACAGAGAGAAAAGTATGCAAAATGGATGGATATGGACATATAATAGCTCTAGACAAAATACGCCAAAGCACCTAAAAAATGGGCATGAAAGGAAAAGTATATTTTATTGGTGCAGGCCCCGGAGATGCTGAGTTGCTTACCCTTAAAGCCCATAGACTCATTGGCGAAGCCGATCTTGTGCTGTATGCAGGGTCGCTTGTGCCGCCATCGTCGTTAACAGCGGCAAAAGGCACAGCACAAGTGATAGACTCTGCGCCGCTGACCTTGGAGCAATGCCACGCTCTTATGCGTGACGTAGCTTTGGGTGGTGGCCTTGTGGCGCGAGTACATACGGGAGACCCTTCTTTATACGGTACCATTGCCGAACAAGCACGCTTGCTTGTACAAGATGATATTGAATATGAGGTAGTGCCTGGGGTAACGTCGGCTTGTGCGGCGGCGGCAGCGGCGGGTATTTCTTTTACTATTCCGGAAGTGACGCAATCCTTGGTGCTTACGCGTATGGAAGGGCGAACACCCATGCCAGAAAAAGAGCGCTTGGCCCATTTTGCGGCTCTAGGATGTTCCATGGCGGTGTATTTGTCTGCGGGGCAGGTACAAGAGCTACAAGCGCAAGCTATACGCGCTTTGCCGGCAGATACGCCAGTATTGTGTGCTTATAGGGTAGGCTGGCCAGAGCAAAAATTGGTATGGGCTACGCTGGAAACTTTAGTACAAACGGTACAAGAACAGCAGTTTACACGCCAAACGCTCTTTCTTATTCTACCGGGGCAACAGGCAGAAGCCACGTGTTCTCGCTTATATTCTGCTGATTTCACTCATAATTGGCGTGAGTAAGCTATGAGACCTCATACAAAGACCTCTGCACAATTCCTAAAAATGCTAAAATACATGGATTGCTTCGCTTCGCTCGCAATGACTTTTGCTGTAATACCAGGTCATTGCGAGGAGCATAGCGACGAAGCAATCCATGCCTTCGTAATTGTGCAGAGGTCTCCATACAATGAATTGTGCAGGACTCTTATTATGCAGAGCTTTTAATTTATTGAAACTCTCAATAATGAGACCTCTGCACAATTATTTTTAAATATAGCTTTAGGATTAAAATTTGAAAATTTGTTCAAAGTGTAAAATAAAGCGTACAGAGGTAAAGGCA
>CAYJHX010000064.1:0-8372 GCA_964369395.1 uncultured Desulfovibrionaceae bacterium | reverse complement strand
GGTCAACGTGAATAACTTTGGCGCCACGAGCTTTGGCCTTCATAACCCATTTAAAGGAAATGGGATGGTTTTCGGCAGCATTACTGCCTTGGATTAAAATTACATCACTGTGTTGAATATCAATCCAGTGATTAGTCATACAACCGCGTCCGAACGACTCTGCCAGAGCCGGTACAGTGGGGCCGTGTCAGACCCGCGCTTGGTGGTCGATATATGTCAACCCCAAGCCTCTCGCAAATTGCGCTGTTGCCCAGCATTCTTCACTTAACACGTTGGAACTGCCCATGAGCGAGATGGTTTCACAGCGGTTCACAACCTGTCCTTTGGCATTTTTCGTTTCGAAGCTCTTATCGCGTTCGGCTTTGATAAGCTTGGCGATGCGATCGATGGCGAAATCCCAATCTTTTTCTACCCACTTGTCACTGCCAGGAGCGCGGTATTGCACCTTGGTCAAACGATGTTCGTTGACGGTGGTGGTTTGGATAATACCGGCACCCTTAGAACACAAGGCGCCTTCGTTGATAGGATGCTCTGGGTCACCCTCTATATTGATAATTTTGCCGCTTTTGGTGTCAGTGCTGCAGATAAGACCGCAACCAACAGAACAGTAACAGCAAATAGAAGTGGATTGCTTAGCGGATTTGACAGCTTCCATACGCTTCATATCCATAGCAAAGGCTTTAGCTTGTAAAATGTCTACGCCAAGTCCGGACAGGGCAAAGCCTGCACCAAGACAGCAAGACATTTTCAAGAAGGTACGTCTATTCATACTACCTCCGAGTTTTGCAAGGTATGACCCTATGCCACACCTTATAATATAGACGGGTAGTAGTTTACTATACAATTGGTTGCTATAGCAATGATTTTATAGACTAAAAAAATATTTTCTTTGGAAGAACCGCTTAAAGGGGGGTAGTATTTTGGTATTGTTGAAAATATTTTTTTCACAAATACAAGTGTGAGACCTCTGCATAATTCCAAAAAACATTAAAATACATGAATTGCTTCGCTGCGCTCCTCGCAATGACTTTTGTTGTAATACCAAGTCATTGCGAGGAGCGCAGCGACGAAGCAATCCATGACTTTTTAATTGCGCAGAGGTTTCAGTGTAGAGTAATAGAGGATGCTTGAAACATCCAATCTTTTTTAACAGGCTGGTAATGGCCCGTTATAATGTGATACGCCCCAGCGGCTGTACTGTAATTTCTGCTGTGAGTTCTTGGTAAGAAACGACGGGCAAGTCTTCGTATTCTGCTTCTACCAATTTGCGCACATAGCGCCGAATATCCATGCTGGTTAAAAGTACCGGAATGGGGGGAACATAGGGGAAAATACCTATTTCTTCTTTTAATTTTTGTAAAAAGCGTGCCGTAGTATTGGGATCTAAAGAAAGATAAGCTCCTGAAGATGTTTGGCGTATGGCGGCACGTATTTCGTCTTCAAGGCTGGCATCCAAAAGATATGCCGGAAGCATATTTAACGATGTCCCAAATTGATAGCTTATTTGTCTTTTAAGGGAACTGCGCACATATTCCACGAGCAGTACCATATCTTTTTCTTTTTGGCCCCAATCGACTAAGGCTTCAAAGATATGCCGTAAGTTACGCACGCTGATTTGTTCTTGCACAAGTCTTTGCAAAACTTCGGCTATGCGTTGTACGGGTAAGACGCGTTGTACTTCGCGTACCAACTCGCCAAAGCGTTGTTCCATTTGTGAAAGTAAAAAACGTGTTTCTTGGATTCCCAAAAAATCACTGCAATGGCGCTTAAGTACATAGCTGAGGTGGCGTGCTAATACTTGCGAGGATTGTAGGTATTGCATGTTAGCTTTTGTTAAAAGAGGCATTTGTGCTTCATCCATCCAAAGGCAAGGAAGCCCAGGCAAAAAGTTTTCGCTTTCGGTATAAGAAAAACCGAGCATACGCAAATTGTCTGCTTGCTCACGCACGAGCACCTTTTCAGGTAAAACAAGGCCCTTGCTAGAAGGTATTTCGTGTAAAAGAATGACGTAGGTATTGTTTGGTAATTGTCCATTAAAACGTAATTGCGCCCCAGGAAAGGGGACGCCCATTTCGTGATACAGAGCGCGACGCACTTGGGCAATGGCTGTGTTGAGCTCTTTAGGTTTTAATATGGTGCGAAAGTTTTCTGCTAAGTCAATCATGAGAGGGACGGTAATGGAAAAACTATCATTTTCTGTAGGTGAGGGTAAATCCTTTGTAGGGTCTGCATGAGGAGACAGTGCCGCAGCGAGTTGTTCGTCTACAGAAGTGACTGCCAAACTTTTTTGACGGTTTATGGTATAGCCAAGAAAAATAAAGATACATCCAAAAAGGATAAAAGGAATTTTAGGAAAGCCCGGCACAAGAGCCATAATAATAGCCACGCCGCCGGCGGCTAAAATGGCCTTGGGTTGTGCTTTAAATTGCCCTGTCATTTCGCCGCCCAAGGGGCCGCTATTGCTATCGGCAGATACTCTTGTAACCACAATACCCGCTGTAATGGAAATAAGCAAAGCAGGTATTTGTGAGACAAGGCCGTCGCCTATGGTAAGAATGGAATACGTGCTAAGGGCTTCACTGGCGGGCATATCTAATTGTAAAACGCCAATACTGATGCCGCCAATGATGTTTACCACAGTAATAACCATGCCTGCAATGGCATCGCCTTTGACAAACTTCATGGCACCGTCCATGGCGCCATACAATAGGCTTTCTGTGGTCACTGCAGTACGTTGTGCGCGTGCTTCTTCCATATCAATGGCACCGGCGCGCATGTCAGCGTCAATGCTCATTTGTTTACCGGGCATGGCATCAAGGCTAAAACGAGCGGCCACTTCGGCTACACGTTCTGAGCCTTTGGCGATAACGATAAATTGTACAATGGTAAGAATAAGGAAGATAACAGCACCTACCACAAAATTGCCGCCTACGACTAATTCGCCAAAGGTATAAATAATATCGCCGGCATCGGCATGAAGCAAAATCATGCGCGAAGTGGCAATGTTAAGGGCCAAACGAAAGATGGTAGTAAACAATAAAAGCGTCGGGAAAACAGAAAAAGATAAAGCATTGGGAATATATAATGCCATGCACATGAGCAAAGCCGAAATGGTAAGGTTAACGGCAATAAGCATATCCAAACCCAAAGGGGGAATGGGCAATATCATAACGCCAATAACAATGACGACCAGGGCCGCCATGCCCATATCTGTCACATTTTTACGATTTTTGATGAGCATGGTATTTCTCCAGAGCCTGTTGTAATAATGCAGTGGCTTCTTCTTGCTTTTGACTTTTCCACAGTGCCGTAGCACAAAGCTGCGCAGCGCTAAGGTGGGCTTGTCCTTGGGAATTTTCCAATAAAGGAAGACCTATTTGTAACGCTTCTTCATACAGGGCATTGTCTACATATACAGCGCATAAAAGAGGCAAATAGGCTGTGCTGTGTGGTTCTAAATGGCGCAATCCCTCTAAAATAGCTAAAGCGCGTGCGTGCTTGTGGTGCTGCCAAAAGATAAAAGCCAAAGTAAGCAAACTTTGTCCATCATCGGAAAGTGTCGCAGAAGAGGTCTGTGTTGTTTGGTGCATAGGGCATCCTTGATGGCTTTACGCATAAAAAGCTAGAGTAGAAAATACATTTGGCTCAGTTTTTTTGTGTTTTTTATGCACGCATAAGCGCATTGCGATATTCCTGTAGTAAACTTTGTAAATCGGCATCGTCTTGCAGGGCGTCTGCCAAGGCGCGCAAGGGGGCAGACTGCTCTTTACGTGCTTGTTTGTCTACTTGGCGCTGAATGCGGCGCAAGCGTCCTTGCAAGGTGGAGGCGATAATATTGCGAGAAGCAATCTGCGGTGTGATAAATTCTTGTAACGCCGTATTCCAAAGAGAAGTTCCCTGTAACCAAGGAATATTTTCTGCGTGAGTACCGGCAAAAAGAGACGTGTTTGGCAATACCTGTTGCGATTGCGGCAGTAGTTCAAGGCTACGGCCTTGGGCGGGGTTGGGAGCTATGCTTTCTATCCCTTGATTAAGATTGAATGTAAGATGCTGTACTGGCATAGTCTATTCCTCTCGTAAGGCACTTTGACAAGAAATACAGACAGAGAGACTTTCTTCCAATTGTACCATGGATGCTGAAAGAGGAATTTTTTTCATAAAACTTATAAAAGCATTTTTACAAAAAGCGTATGTATTTTGCTGCTTATGTGCCGTTTGAGCTGCTTTTTCCAGAAGGCTTTTGTCTTGCTCTTCGTGGGGCAGTAAAGGACGCGAAAGGCACAAAAGAAGATGTTCTTGTTCTATGTGAGCGTCAAGAATATAGGTTATGCCATTGCTCTCTAAGCTGAAATGCGCTTCGGTGGCAGAAGCGGGGCTGTAGTTTTTTATGCCAAAAAGCTCACCGAGCCCATGTAATAGGTTGTGTGTCATACTTTTATTCCTCTTGCGCGTCTTCGCGATCAATAGCTTTATCAAGGTTTTGTTGTAAAACGTGAAGAATTTTTTGTCTTTGCGCTTCGCTGCTGTACAGTTTTGCGGGGAGGTTGCGTGTAATTTCACGTACTCCTCGCACAAAGACGGCATCGCGTGTAGGATTTTTACTTGCTAAAAAAGGCATTTGACGGCGCAGATTTGCCTCTGCAAGGTTGGCATTATCCTTTATGGATAAAATATTTTGCATCACAAGCTGCGCTTTGGGCTCTTCAGTAGAAAAACGCTTGGCAGTAGAAAGGCAAAGTTGCTCTGTTTGCGTATAGAGATTAATCAAATTTTGTACCACATAAAGCCCTTCAGCCACTTCATGCAATTGCGCTGTCGTGCAAGAGGGCTCCAAAGCTTGCATATCTGCCCCTAAGGCCTTACGCAGAAAATCTATTGTGTGGGGTAATTTTTCTGGGGGATACTCTTGCATAAGATTTTTAAATGTATCTTCATAACTTTTATAATTTAAGATATGAAAACGATAGCAGTCGCGTGCTTGTTGTGCAGAAAAATCTTGATGCACAACGGGGGCGATATTATAGCCTGCTCGAATGTCTGGGCCAGAATTTTTTTGTAATGTTTCAAGAGCAGTATCCAGAAGCGCGCGTTGTGCATCGTCCTGCGGCATATGCTCTTTGGCAAAACGCAAAACAGCGTCTTGTGCTGTGGGGTCTCGGAAAAATTTTTGTGCCAAGTCTAAAATATTTTGTGCTGTTTTTGCGCTTTGCTGATTAAGAGCGCGCACAAAGACTTCGGCCTCATAAAGAGGAAGGCCGGGCATAAGTTGTGTGCTTGCCGAAACTTTTTTATCTTTTTTGTCTTCAGTTTGTTTTTTCTTAATGCTTTTGTCGGCAGTAAAAGATGCCACAGTCAAAGCCATTTCTTCTGCCATATCGGCGGCTTTAACAGCACCTTGAGGTATGGTTTGTACGTGAAAGCCCTTCCACGAGGCGTGCTGTTGTGTATGGGCAGTAACGCTTGTTTGCGTGGGAGCATGTACCGTTGCAGTGTTTATTATAGTAGTCATATATGTCTCTCGTTGGAAAGAGTTTTGACCCAGCGTATGACTTCTGCCACAGGTTGCATAAGTTCGCGGGGTATATAATCGTCACTTTTGCCATCAGCAAACAAAGCGCGCGCCAAGGGAACATTGCGCATGATGGGTACATTGTTTTTTTCTGCAATTTCCATCATTTTAGCCGCAATGGCCCCTTGCCCCATACCGGTAATCATGGGCAGGGGAGTTTCACCTTCTGTATATTGCAAAGCCACAGCAATATGTGTGGGGTTGGTTACAAGCACTGTGGCGGATGCAGCCGCATTGAGGGTATTGCTATTAACAATTTCTTTATGCAATTGTTTGCGTTGAGATTTTATATGTGGGTCGCCTTCCATTTCTTTGTATTCTCGCTTTACTTCGTCCTTACTCATCATAAGTTCTTTAATATGTAAGCGCTTTTGTAAAAAAAAGTCTACGGCTGCCACAAGAGCAAAAATGCTTATGGTGTAAATGGCCACATCCCATAACGTATCACTAAAAACTTGTAAAAAATATCCTATATTTCGTAAACCAGCTTTTAAGAGCGCATCTATATGGTTGCGAATAACAACAAAAAGTATCGATGTTAAAAGAAGAACTTTTATAAGAGTTTTCGCAAGTTCTATAAGGCCCTTTTTGGAGAAAACTTTTTTGACCCATTGTGTTGGGCTGAGTTTGTTGAGAGAGGGTTTTGCCCCCTCAAAGGAAATAAGTATACCAAATTGCGCAAATTGTGAAGCTAAACTTAAGACGATAATTCCGGCAAGTAGTGGAATACAAATAAAAAGTGCCAATTGAAAACACATTTCGGCTATAATCCCTACTGCGGCATCAAAAGATTGTGAAGAAAGAGCGATGCTTTTTATAATAAGATCTGCCATGCGTGCGGAAAAGTCTTTCCAGAGCACGGCAATCAAAAGACAAGCAGTAATAATAGAAACTGCTGAAGGAATTTCTTGGCTTTTAGCTATCTGCCCCTTTTTTCGCGCATCACGCAAGCGTTTGGGGGTGGGTTGTTCTGTTTTATCTCCGCTGTTATTGGCCATACCATGCCTTCTTAAATTGCGCAAAAATCATAGGGAGGTTTGTTATTTCTTCTAACAATACATGCTGTAACGTATTGGCATAAAAAACAAGCAAAAGAAGCAGGATACCACTTTTTATGGGCATGCTGAGTACATAGACATTCAGTTGTTGTGCAAAGCGATTTACTAACCCCAATGAGAAATCTGTTAAAAAGAAAATGGCAACAATGGGGGCACTGAGCATGGCCATGAGCAAGAAAAACAAAGACAATTGCTCTAAGAAAAAAGAACTTAATTGCGGTAGACTTGCAGGAGGGCTTAGCGAAAATACGGGCCACCATATATAACTTTCTAAAAAAAGCGTAAGAAAGAAGGTAAAAGCACCGCTACTACAAAGTAGCAGTGTTGCCCATTGAAATAATAGTGTGCCAAAAGGGGATGTTTGTTCGCCAGAAAGCGGCTCAAGACTATCGCCTTGGCTGTTTCCGCGTTGATTATCAATGAGAAAACCGGCGCTCATGATAGCCCAAAAAATGAGCGCTGCTAAAAAAGCAAAAAAGAATCCCAGAAGCATTTCTTTAAGTATTATGGCAATGCTTTGTAGTATGCTTGGAGCTTGTACGGGCATTTCTGCCAAAAAAATTGGTAAGAACAAAGGTATTAGGCTAAAGGCAAAGGTTGTAACTACCATGGTGGGCATAATAGTACTGCCCATGAAAGGGAGGACGCGAATAAAAACCAGCAATCGTGCCAATAAAAAAGGGGTGAGCCAGATATTATTGAAAAAAGCGTCCATATATTTCTCGGTATGCAGTAAAAAAATCTAATAAGCTGCCCATGAGACGTATGAAAATGTGTTTTTTGCCATTAAATTGTATACTGCCAAAAAGTTTTAAATAAATGTTGTGTAAAGTGAAGCACTTCTCCACCAAGCCATGTTGCAGTAGCTAATATGACAAACATAACACACGCTAATTTTATACTAAAAGAGAGGGTTTGCTCTTGAAGTTGCGTAACGGCTTGAAAAAAACTGACCAATAAGCCCACGATAGATGCCACTAAAATAGGGGGCATAGATACTTTTAGCATGAGCAAAAGGGCATGTACCGTAAGGTCTAAGATGCCTGATTGTGTGAGCATAGTATCCCCTCAATTATTTATAGCTTAGTATAAGCCCTTGTGCGAGAAGAACCCAGCCATCCACAAGCACAAAGATGAGCAATTTAAATGGTAAAGATATGGTCGTAGGGGAAACCATCATCATGCCCATGGCGAGAAGGATATTTGAAAAAATAATATCCAATGTTACAAAAGGAAGATAGAGTAAAAAACCCATTTGGAATGCTCGTGTTAACTCTGAAACAGCAAAACTGGGTATAAGTATGGAAAAGTCTGTACTTTTAAGGTTTTCTGCTGCTTCTTGTGGCCAAATACGCTTTGCTGTTTCTAAAAAGAAGTAGGTTGTTTTAGGGTCGCTGTGTTTGATCAAAAAATTTTGAAAGGGGCCTTTAACATCTTGGGCTATATGCCACATTTGTGTAATACTTGTCTCTTGGGTGATGTTTTTTTCTTCAAGAAGCTGAAATGTTTGTATGCCTACAGGAGCCATGATAAAAAAAGTAAAGATAATGGCTAAGCCATTTATGACTGTAGTGGGCGGTATTTGTTGTACGCCAAGGGCATTGCGCACCAATGAAAGGACGACAACAATTTTCAAGTATGAGGTACATACCATAATTAAAAAAGGCACTATGGAAAGCAAGAGTAGTCCTGCTACAAGTAAAATGGGATCCATGGTTTGAATCATGGTATGTCCTTATGTTTTG
>CAYJHX010000063.1:4289-8382 GCA_964369395.1 uncultured Desulfovibrionaceae bacterium | reverse complement strand
GTGGTGGCGTCAGCAATGGCAAAGGGCACTTTTAAGGTGCGTGCCAGCGTTTTTGCAAGCAAGGTTTTGCCGCTACCAGAAGGGCCCACAAGCAAAATGTTGCTTTTTTCAATTTCTACTTCATCGCCCAAGGCTTCGGCATAAAAAACGCGCTTGTAGTGATTGTGCACAGCTACGGAAAGAATTTTCTTGGCGTCATGCTGCCCAATAACGTATTCATCAAGGCGTTCTTTAATTTCCATAGGAGAAAGCAAAACGCCATCGTCTTGCACTTCAGTAATATTTTGTTGTGCAATAATCTCATTACAAATGCCGACGCATTGATCACAAATACGCACGTCGCCTTGAACAATCAAATTTTTCACAACATATTCACTCTTTCCGCAAAAAGAGCAACACACATCCATATCTGTAGGGGGGGTCTTAGCCATATGTAATCCTTAACACGAGCAAAAAATACGTACATTCTGTGAACATACTTTGTTGTTTCACAGCCTTTAGGCGTTAAAAAAATGTTATTGCAAGCAATGCTACGGAATGACAAAAACAACGTTTTATGCCACCCAAGCGATATATAATGCTTCTAACCTTTTATGCAAGGTCTTGGCGTGAAGTTATGACTTTGTCAATAAGACCAAAGGTCAAGGCTTCTTCGGCACTCATAAAGTTATCACGTTCTGTTGCTTGAACAATTTTACGCACACTCTGACCGGTTTTTTCTGCTAAAATTTCATTGAGTTTTTTCTTGGTACGCAACAATTCTTGAGCGCGAATTTCCACATCGGAGGCTTGCCCACTGGCACCGCCAAGAGGTTGGTGAATCATAATGCGGCTATTGGGAAGCGCAAAACGCATGCCTTTTTCACCAGCAGCAAGTAAAAAAGCGCCCATGCTGGCAGCTTGCCCCATGCACACTGTGGTTACAGGGCAAGAGATATAATTCATGGTGTCAAAAATTGCCAATCCCGCTGTGACAACACCGCCGGGGGAGTTGATATACAGGTTAATTTCTTTTTCAGGGTCTTTAGACTCTAAGAAAAGAAGTTGCGCACAAATAAGCGCTGCCACATGATCATTGACTTCGGTACCAAGCATAACAATGCGGTCTTTAAGCAGACGAGAAAAAATATCATAACTGCGCTCACTGCGTCCGTCGCCGTCAATGACATAAGGCATACTTATATTATACATAGAAAAATTCCTCCAAATGAACAGGCTGTTATGTGGCATAAGCCCTTAGTCATGACTTGCTTGGCTCACACATACTACGTTAAGCCTTTTAAGCAAGTCATGACTAGAACAGACTAATTTATTTTTCTGCTTTTTCAGCAGGTTCTACTTCGGTAATTTTAGCCTTGGTATAAATGGCTTCCATGGCTTTATCGGCAAGCATGCGATCGCGCAAAATGAAAATAGAACCGGAATTCACATAATCATCTTTTAATTGCTTGAAATCTTGACCACTGCGCTGTGCCATATGGTAAATGGCCATGTCTACTTCTTGGTCTTGCACGCTTAATTCTTCTTTTTTCGCTACGCTCATAAGGAATACTTGCGCACGAGTTACGTCTTCAGCTTCCTTGCGACACTCTTTGGTCAATTCTTCAACATTTTTGCCCATAGACTCAAGGCTACGACCTTGTCTTTCGGCTTGATGCTGTTTTTCGGCAAGCATAGAACGTGTATGTGTATCAATCATGGTTTCGGGAAGTTCAAAATCCACCATCTTCAAAAGCTTATCCAGCAATTGTTTTTGTGCGGTACCCTTATGTAAGTTGGTGCGACTGCGTACATAGCTGTCTACAAAAGCTTCACGCAATTTTTCTACACTATCTTGCCCCATTGTCTTGGCAAAATCATCATTTACTTCAGGAAGCTTACGCTCTTTAATGGCGTGTACAGTCACCTTCATGGTGATGGTTTTTCCAGCTAAATCAGGAGCTAAAAAGTCTTCGGGAAAGGTAACGTCGCCTTCTTTGGTTTCGCCAAGAGGGGTGGCTTTTACAAGCTCTTCAAAAGATTCTAAGGCTTGGCCTTCTCCCAAATTCATTTGGAAGTTTTGTGCGCTAATACCTTCTAAAGCTACGCCGTTTTCAAAAGCAGCAAAGTCAATTTCCGCTACTTGACCATTCACAGCGGGGCCGTTGCCTTCAGCCACTACCAATTCAGAACGGTCTTTACGTAAACGCTCAATAAATTCTTCTACTTCAGAATCTTTAACCACAGCTTTTTCTTGTTCTACTTCAAGGCCTTCGTATTGTGGAATATCAAAGGTAGGCAAAACTTCAAAGCTGATTTTGTAGGTAAACTCTTCGTCACGTACAAGGTCTTTACCGTCAAAATCAATGCCGGAAACAGGGGACACGTCAAGTTCTGTCACAATATTGTTGATGTGCACATTGACCAAGTCTTGTTTGGCTTCGGCATAAATTTTATCACGAAAACGGCTTTCAATCACAGATGCTGGCACTTTGCCCTTGCGGAAACCATCTAATTGCACCGAAGTACGATAAAGAGCCACAGCCCCCATAATGGCAGCTTCTACTTCTTTAGGGTCAACGGTCACATGAACTTCTTTCTTTACTGGTGATAAATCTTCAACTCTATATTCCACACGGGACTCCTTTTTTAGGGCAAGGCCCAAATAATTTTTCTGTAACGGCATAGTATAAGTGCATTCGTAGACTTTGTCTAGTTTCAGAAAGGGGAAAATCTTAATTTGATATTTTCCACAAATGCGTAAACGTTCTTTAGCCTACTAATGCGCTTGCCCCCAATTATGCCCCACGCCCCAATCCACTAATAAAGGCACGCTCAGCGCTTGGCCATCGGGTTGCACATTTCCCATAAGCTCCGCCACGCGTTTGCCTGCTTGTTCTGCTGTATCTTCCGGCACTTCCAGCACTAATTCGTCATGTACTTGTAAAGCCAGCTTGGCTTGTAAAGTCTTCAAAGAATCATCATGAGCCACAGCCAGCATGGCCAATTTGATAATATCTGCGGCAGAACCTTGGATAACGGTATTGATAGCTTGACGCCGTGCTAAAGAAAATTTCATGTTGTTGGTGGAATGAATATCCGGCAAGTTGCGACGTCGTCCGGTTAAGGTGGTCACATAGCCTTTGGCCTTGGCTTCTGTTTCGATGCCTTCGTAAAAGCGCTTTAATTTATCTAAATGTAGGAAGTAATTTCCGATAAATTCTCTCGCTTGTACCGTGGTAATGCGTAACTCTTGAGCAAGTTTTTGTGCACCCATACCGTAGATAAGGCCAAAGTTGATGGTTTTGGCATTGCGGCGTTGATCACTGTCAACATTTTCTGGCGCTACACCATAGATAATGGCGGCTGTATTGGTGTGGATATCCATGTTTTGCCGAAAAGCTTGCAAAAGCACAGGGTCTTGAGACATATGGGCAAGCACACGCAGTTCTACCTGCGAATAATCAGCAGAAATAAGCACGTGCCCCGCCCGCGGAATAAAGCACGTACGCATACGTTGCCCCAAGGCCCCACGCACGGGAATATTCTGTAAATTAGGATTGCTGGAAGAAAGCCGCCCTGTAGCCGTGGCCCATTGATTGAAATGGCTGTGAATGCGCCCTTCGTCATCCATAAGGCGCGGTAACGGTTCTAAGTACGTAGAGCGCAATTTCTCTAGCTTACGAAATTCCAGCACAGCGTCTACCACAGGATGCCCACTAAGTGTTTCCAGCCGCTCCTGAGAGGTAGATAATTGCCCGCCCTTGGTTTTTCCGGCGCTGGGCAATTGTAAGGTAGAAAAGAGCACCTCGCCTAATTGCTGTGCCGAGCGTATATTAAAGGTAGTGCCGGCAGCGTCGTACACTTCTTTGGTGCGCGCATCAATATCGGCTTGCACGTCATCTAAGAAATGGCGAAAGGCCGTACCGTCAATGGCAATGCCCAAATGCTCCATTTGCGCCAGTACAGGAATCAGCGGCAATTCCAATGACTGATACAATGAATCTAAAGTCTGCTTCTGTAATTCTTGTTGCAAGCCTTTAGCTATATCTAAAGCTAATTGTGTAGGCACCGCGGAAGCGTTTTCATTATCGCTTAGATAACTCCATTGCGC
>CAYJHX010000063.1:2210-4189 GCA_964369395.1 uncultured Desulfovibrionaceae bacterium | reverse complement strand
ATTGTGTAGGCACCGCGGAAGCGTTTTCATTATCGCTTAGATAACTCCATTGCGCTGCCAAACGTGCCCAAGCATAATCTCTATCTTCGGGGCGTAACAAGTAGGCCGCAAGGCCCAAGTCAAACCATTTTTCCAAAGGCAGGGCGTTCCATGTTGCATCGTGCCGTAAAAGATATTTCACATCAGGGGTTACAATGCGCAACACCCCTTCGGTTTCTTTCACATCTTCACGTTTAACACTTTCTTTGCCTTCTTTGGCACTCATAAACCATGCCACAAGCTCCGCTGCCGACGCGTGCGGCACATGCCAATGCTCATGCCCTTTTTCTGTTTGCATACCGAGTATATAGCCCGTTTCATGTCGCAAAAGCGGATATAAGGCCGCAGGGAATAAAGCTACGGTGCATCCGGCACAGGTGGGTAAATGGCGCATATTTTCCACGCGCGTAGGCTGCACTTCCGCTTGCGGGGCAAAGGGATCTTTTCCCTCAAAGGCATCATTTATATCGAACAAAGAGGCTTGTTTTGTGGGTTTTGCGGAGCTTGTGGTAGTAGACTGTCCAGAAGCCTCCGAAGCTGTCAACGTGTGTGTGCGTAGCATACTTTCCACTTCGCGCCGTAAAGAAGTAAGTTCAAATTCCTGTAATATATTTACAATATCTTTGGTTTCCAAAACTTGAATGGCCAATTGCTCAGCCTGTATCTCTGTGCAACATTGTGTGTTTAAGGTGGTTAGTTGCCTATATACAAAGATTTGTTCCAAATGCGGCGCAATTTTTTGTTGCATCTTGGGCGCCATGCGTTCTATGCCATCGCGAATATCTTCTAAAGAGGAAAAATCTTCAAAAATCTTTTGCGCTGTTTTGGGCCCAATACCCGGAACCCCGGGGATATTGTCACTGGTATCGCCCATAAGCGCTTGTACATCGGGCCATTGCATGGGGCTAAGCCCCGTTTCTTGTGTAAAATCTGCAGCAGAAGTGAGCTTTTCTTCTTTTCCGGCAGGATCCCACAACCAGACATTGTCTGTAAGGCATTGACGCAAATCTTTATCGGCACCTACAATGATAACAGGCATTTCTTGGCCATAGCGCTTGGCAAGGGAGGCAATGCAATCATCGGCTTCGCATCCCTCAGATACATGTAAGGTGATGCCAAGGCTTTGTACCATACGCTTAATGGGCTCTAATTGTTGCACCAGCTCCTCAGGAGTGGCGTCACGATTGGCCTTGTATAAAGGGAAAATATCATGCCGAAAATTTTTGCCCTTGCCATCCATAAAGAAAATACATCTTTCTGGCTTTTGCTCTCGAAAAATGCGCAGTAACAAACGAGTTATCATATATAAAGCATTCGTTGGGAAACCGTCAGAACGCTGCAAGGTTCGATTGGCATAAAAACCACGATAAATAAAAGCCGTACCATCTATAAGAAAGAGTGGTTTTTTAATCCCAAGGCGTTGTTCTAAAAGCATACTGTCCTCGTTGTTGATAGTGTTGCAAAGGGCAGTAAAACAGAGACACGCTCAAATGTCTAGTTTTTGAAAGAAAAGGAAACTTTTTATTAACGTAGCATAAGGGAATGCATGGCATTTTTGGGGAGAGGAAAAACTTTCTTTTGTTAACGCCCCAAAAAGGTTTTCTTTTCGCTTATTACATGAGCCCCCATTCTTCCCCAAAACGCGTCTAATACGGTGTTAGGCTGTTGCAGAAAGGCGGTAAAAGAAGGCAACGTCTTACTAAGCAGGCCCTTTATAGACTATTTCAAAAAATGCTACGAGAACATTTTGACAAATAACATACTCTGCCTTAGAAATGACTCCATTCTACGTACAATGCATAATTTAATGGTCTGTTAAAAGTCTGCTGTAATAAAGATAGCTACTGAAATGTTATCTTCATCGCTTTTTGAACAGCCTGTTAAAAAGGAACAATCATGATTATTCGCTCCATGGAACAAAAAGATGCCGCACATGTATT
>CAYJHX010000063.1:0-2110 GCA_964369395.1 uncultured Desulfovibrionaceae bacterium | reverse complement strand
AAGGAACAATCATGATTATTCGCTCCATGGAACAAAAAGATGCCGCACATGTATTGGCCATGATGCAAGATTTCTATAATTCTTCGGCTACGCTGGTAAAATCGCCTACGGAGGTTTTACAACAAGATATTGACCATTGCCTAAGCGATATGCCCTTTATTGAAGGCTATGTTTTTGAAGAAAATCAAAAGCTCCTTGGCTATGCCATGGTGGCAAAAAGTTATTCTACAGAATATGGCGGCATGTGCCTTTGGCTGGAAGACTTGTATATGGAACCCCATGCTCGTGGTAAAGGTATTGGGCCACAATTTATACAATTTTTAGAAGAAAATTATAAGGGTAAAGCCGTACGTTTGCGCCTTGAAGTGACCCAAAGTAACAGTGCAGCCATTAAAATCTACGAGAAAATAGGGTTTTCTTTGGTAAACTATGTGGAGATGACAAAAAAGCTGTAAAAAATACACGCCGCAAAACCTTGAAATCATTGCATATAAAAGCAGATTTTTCTTTGTAGGAAAAAAGTTTGACAAAACCTAAAAAAACACTTGGCAAGCAGGGCATCTTTGTGTAGTCTTCCTCGGCTTAGTGGTTCACGAATAGAGCTTTTGTCTTACCAAATACCCGTTAAAATTTTTAGACACTCGCTGTATTTGCTCGAAACCTATTTTTTTTTCGACATTGCTGAGGAGTTATTCCCATGAAGACATTTAGTCCTACCCCTTCTGACATCAACCGTGAGTGGTTCATCGTTGATGCTGAAGATAAAGTTCTCGGGCGTTTGGCAACCCAAATTGCCCACCGTTTACGTGGTAAACATAAGCCAGAATTTGCCCCACATATGGACAATGGCGATTTTATTGTGGTGGTAAACTGCGAAAAAATTCGCGTTACTGGCAACAAGATGGAAGATAAGAAATATTATCGCTACTCCGGTTATGTGGGTGGCCTTAAAGAGACTGCCCTTAAAGACGTGCTTGTGAAAAAGCCCGAACTTGCCATCATGAACGCTGTAAAAGGCATGCTTCCTAAAAACCGTTTAGGGCGCGCCATGCTGAAAAAGCTGAAAGTATATGCCGGGAGCGAACACCCCCATACAGCACAAAACCCCAAACCCCTTCCAGTACAATTCTAAGGGGCGAGGAGAATAGATTATGTCACAAAAATTTGATTACGGCACTGGTCGCCGCAAGACCGCCACGGCTCGTACCCGTCTTTATGCTGGCAGCGGCAATATTACTGTGAATGGTCGCCCCTATGGCGATTATTTTCCCCGCAAAACCTTGCAAATGATTATTCGTCAACCCTTGGAACTTACCAAGACTTTTGACAAAATCGATGTTAAGGTAAATGTACGCGGCGGCGGTGTTTCCGGTCAAGCCCAAGCTGTTCGTCACGGTATTTCCCGTGCGCTTTTGTCCATCGACAGCGAATTGCGCGCCATGTTAAAGCGTGCTGGCTTCCTTACCCGCGATGCTCGTAAGAAAGAACGTAAAAAGTATGGCTTACGCGCCGCTCGTGCTCGTTACCAATACTCAAAGCGTTAATATCTACGGATATATGCTACTCAAGGACAATCTTTCGGGATTGTCCTTTTTTTTGTGAAAAAGAAAACCTCCCGCTAGGCGGGTGGCTTCTTACTTGTGGCTGCATAAAAGTATATAAAAAAAGCATGACTTATTCTCATAAATCATGCTTTTGTTTTCTATTGGCGGAGGCGTATAGGAGTCGAACCTACCATGGACATCTCTGCCCACCACCGGTTTTGAAGACCGGGCGCAACACCGGTTACGAAACGCCTCCGTGCGAAGACCCTTATAGGGCTCTCTTAAGGAAAAAGCAAGCAGAATTTCTTTGTGCTTTTTTTAACAGTTTGCTTTCAGCAGGTGTTTGAAAAAGGGCAGTCGGTTCAAAAAGAATAATCTACGTTGTCAGACTCGTTTTTGCTCCAGTCATGTACCAGAAGAGTACACTCCTTTCGCAAAAAACTTCGTCTTCCTCGTATCTTATCCTTTTTGAACCGACTGCGAGTGCAGATTGTTTAGTAATAGGTTGTTGAAAAGGGCAAACTACTGCGTCAGTTAAAACATTCAGACCGCTTATGTATTTCTAG
>CAYJHX010000062.1:0-8399 GCA_964369395.1 uncultured Desulfovibrionaceae bacterium | reverse complement strand
AATGAATTACGCAGAGGTCTCATAAATACGATTTCCTTTCATTTTTTTGTTGACAATGTGTCTAGCTTTTCCTAAAGCTTAGGCCCGTGAAACCTTTAACCATTTTTTATATTGTGGAGACACACCATGACAAAAGCAGAATTAGTAGAAAAAATCTACGCTAAGGCTGGCCTTCCCACCAAAACCATGGCTGAAAGCGCTTTAGACGCCGTTGTAACGTCCTTACGCGAAGCTTTGGTAGCTGGCGATTCCGTAACCTTTACCGGCTTTGGTACCTTCAAAGTAAGCGAACGCGCTGCCCGTAAAGGCCGTAACCCCCGTACAGGCGCTGAGATTGAAATTCCTGCAAGCAAAGTTGCCAAATTCACTCCCGGTAAGCAATTAAAAGACGCCTTAAAGTAACATAGACCAAAAAGCGTAAAGAAAACTCTTTCTGCTTTTTAGATATATAAAAACCCCGTGAATTTTTCACGGGGTTTTTATTTTTATGCAGCTTGTTTTTGGGGGAAGGAGGGCCCTTTTGCTAGCGCCCCCAAGCCCCCATCCACCCCCAAAACGCGCCATTACTACACATAACCACTTGGAAACATTTACATAAAGACTTCGCATAATTCAAGAGTCATGAATTGCTTCGTTGCTATGCTCCTCGCAATGATTTAATATTACGACAATAGTCATTACGATCAAGCGAAGCAATCAATAAACTTAAAAACTTTTTAAGATTATGCAGAGCTTTTATTTTACAAAGGAATAGGGGATCGGATGCGTTAATGGAGTTTATTTTGAAGGGGGGTGTGGGGGGAAACTTTTTTTTCAAAAAAAGTTTCCCCCCACATAAAAAATCTTATTCTATTTAATCATGCCTAATTCTTCCATGCGTAGAAAAACTTGGCGACCTATCCAGGCATCGGTGGCTGCATAGATTACTTGACGTTCTGAAAGAACCTGAGCAGACCAGTTAGAGCATTGTGAACCTTTAGAAATACGATAATCAAAGAAATTTGCTGCAAGATTCCGTAGACCTTGAGTTTCCAATTGATTATCTCGTGCCACATTGCCCAAATCCACTAAGCCGGATGGTTCGAAAGCGTAGAGTTTTTGCAATTCGCGCATGTCGTCAAAAATACTCACACCTACTTTTAAAATCTGGGGATTGCTTAACAATTCTGCCAAAGCTTGCCCAAAGGGCACCCACATCAGCTGTATAAGATAAACGCAGTGCTCGCTGGCCAATTGCACTAGTGCTGGGTCATTGAGCTTACCTTTACGAAATGAAGGCTTCGTTTCGGTATCAAAGCCCAAAACACGCTCGTTTTTGAGCACAGCTAAAGCCTTTTCTAAGGCTTCGACCTCGGTGATGAGTTCTATTTTACCCTCATAGCGCACAATGGGCAGGGCATTGATGTCATCTTTAGTGAGTTTGCGTTTATAGTATTCTGCCGACATAGTCTATTTTCCAATGCAAAAGTTAGCAAAAATTTTATCCAAAAGCTCGTCGGGGGTATCTAGCCCCGTGATTTGTCCCAATAAGGCCACAGAGGAATCAAGGCGCACGGCGCAAATATCGTAAGGCATATGGGCTGCAATATCTGCCAGAAGAAGGGCCAGCTCTTCTGCGGCCTCCTGAAGTATTTGTGCTTGACGTAAATTGGGCACCACATCTTTGGCTTCGGGTTCAAGTACATGGTCTCCATGACCGGTGAGTACGCATTTTTTTATGGCTGCGCACAACACTTCTAAGCCTTGTCCTTGTTTGGCAGAGATAGGCAGGCATTTTTGCTCAAGCCCCGCCCAAGATGGCGGTAGAGTAATATTTTCTGCCACGTCACACTTATTCCAAAGCAGTACAGTACGTTCGTTGCGCGCAAGTTCTAACCCTTCTTGCCCAAGGGCCAAGGCGCCTTCAGCACCTAAAGAACCATCAAGTACCAACAATACAGCATCGGCGGCGGCTATGCGCTCTCGACTGCGATCAATACCTAAGCGCTCTACGGTATCTAGGGCTTCACGCAGACCTGCTGTATCTGTCAACTGAATGGCGAGGCCATCTATAAGCACGCCTTCTTCCAAAAAATCTCTTGTAGTACCGGGAATATCGGTGACCAATGCTCTATTGTAGCCCAAAAGAGCATTTAATGTAGAAGATTTTCCCGCATTAACGGCACCGGCAAGCACCACTAAAGCCCCTTCTTGCCAAGGGCGCGAGCGATTATAGGCCGTGAGTAAATCAAGTACGCCAGTACGCACATTGTCTACCACCCTGCCAAACTCCTGGGTACTTAAGCATTCTACTTCTTCTTCAGGAAAATCCACCGCCACACACAATTCCATGCGCAAACGCTCCAGCTGTTCGCGCAATTCGGTAACTTTTTTCCCTAAAAGGCCATCCAATTTCGCAGCGCCTAAATGTAAAGCCGCGGTACTTTTAGCAGCTATCATTTCTGCCACAGCCTCAGCTTGGGTAAGGTCCATGCGTCCATTCATAAAGGCACGGCGCGAAAACTCGCCACGCTCGGCAAGACGTACTCCCTTATGGGCGACAATATGTTCAAGTAAGGTGGCTATGAGTGCCTGACCGCCATGACAATGTATTTCAGCCACATCTTCCCCCGTAAAGGTGCGAGGGCCGGGCATATATACGGCAAGAACATCATCAAGACTATGGCCTTGGGGGGTGGTAAAGCGCCCTCTGTGCAAAGTCCATGGGCGAAAATCTGTGAAGGTCGAAGAGGCAGGTGTAAAAAGAGCACGCAATGTACTCTGGGCCAAAGCCCCGGAAAGACGCACAATTCCAATACCACCACTGCCTAAAGGCGTGGCTATGGCAGCTATGGTATCATCGTGGTGCATAATTTCTCTATTACTCTATTTTGCTTTCATTACCTTGAGACCCTATGCACGCTGACATTCTAAGTATGCTGCATAATTAGAATATATACAACATGTTGAGCATGGCACAGGCATACGGCCTCAAGATACTTTTTACTAACACTTTATCCGCGTTTACGCTGGATAATAACTTTCTTTAAAGGGCCATCGCCAGAACTACGAGTAAGCAAGTCTGTCTCTTCTTGCAAAGCCATATGCACAATACGACGATGATACGAAGACAGGGGGCGCGTAGAATGGGGCTTGCCTGTATTGCGTACTCTTTCAGCTAGCATAAGCGCCAAATCGCTGAGTTTTTCATCTTGTCGTGTTCGATAATCGCCGGCATCTAATTGCACGCGCACTACGGCATCCATTTCGCGCGAAACAATGCGCGAGATAATGTACTGCAATGATGCGAGGGTTTGCCCTTCGCGTCCGATAAGCAAACCGGAGTTTTCTTCACAATCCAAATGCACTTGAATGCGTCCTTCGTGCAATTTCATGGACATAGGCACTTCACCGACAATATAGCGAGTCAATAAGCCCACCACTTCCAAGGTCACTTGAGACAAGCGCTCTTGATCAAGCTCTGCTAAGGGAATGCGGCGCACATTTTCTGTTTCTTCACTATCCTCAAAAAGCGTAGCGACACCTTCTTCAGCCGTATGGGCATGCGGTACAGGACTATGCATGTGTTTAGGATGCACCTTATGGCGCTCATGCCTATCTGCCCTATCAGTCCTATCAGAACGATCGGGGCGACGCGTATGGCTACGAGAGCTTTCAACTCTATTACCATCCACATCATCGGGACGCGCATAGATATCATCAACATCTTGGCGTGGTGCACGTCGCGATGTATCGCGTTGATTTTTGGCTTGATTGCGAGCCAAACGTTCTTTGCGTCCGCGTTCTTGTTCACTAGAAAAAGCCCTTTTGCCATTTCTTTCTTGCCCTGCTTTATCCTGACGTTCGCCACGTTCAGAACGTTCGGCTTTGTCTATAGAAGCTTGAGCGTCAACATGCTCATCCCGCTCTGCTTTTTCGTTAGGAAAATGCTTTTCTTCACGGGGCGCTTTAGGCGCATGGGCTGCGCGCTGTTCTTGACCTTCGGCAGAAGCGGTCGATGCCAAGCGAGGTTTTGTAGATCTAGCAGACTTATTGTCTTTAGATTCACGCCCGTCTTTAGATTCACGCGCTTCTTTAGCAGGCTTAGGTGCAACATGTTCCCCTTTGGCGCCTTTAGCCCCTCTAGTTTTTTTTGCATCAGCCCCATGGTCTTTACCAGTATTTTCTTTGGCACTTTTTTTGTTTTTTTCCGCCTCTACAGAAGCATCTGCCCCTTTTTCGGCTGTTTTATTACGCCCCAAGATGTCTTCCATGGCTGAACGCAACTGAACACGACGTGCCCGTACGACAGCTTTACGCGCTCCCACCAAGCCAAAGATGCCTGATTTAGCATCTTGAACAATATCAAGTTCCAGACGTTCGCGCGATGTATCAAAAAAAGAACACGCTTCACTGATGGCATCATCTAAACTTTTGCCAGTAAATTCTTTAAAGCCGTCCATACTCTTTTTCCTATGTTATTTCTGTGCAGTTGAAGCAGAAGTTTGCTGGTCTGCCTTGCGTAATAAAAGCCATTGTTGCAACATAGAAAGCAGATTGTTTACCAACCAGTACAAGACCAAGCCCGCAGGGAAGCTGAGGAACATGACAGTAAAGATAAGAGGTAAGAACATCATGATTTTTTGTTGCATGGGGTCCCCCATGGGGGGACTCATTTTTTGCATGGCAAACATACTTACACCCATGATGATGGGTGTAATAAAGAAGGGATCTGCTTGAGATAAATCTGCCAACCAAAGCATATCCGTACCGGGGAAATACGTAATAAAAGAAGCTCCGCGCAATTCAATAGAAGTGAGCAAAGCTTGATATAGACCAAAGAAGACGGGTAATTGTACCAACATAGGCACACAACCACTAGCAGGGTTCACGCCATACGTCTTATACAAGGCCATGGTTTCACGCGACATGGCCTCGCGGTCATCACCGTGTTTTTCGCGGATAGCTTGCATCATGGGTTGCAACTTACGCATTTTAGCCATGGAAGAATAACTTTTAGCAGTAAGGGGCCAGAACAAAATTTTGATGCCAATGGTAAGTAAGATAATGGCAACACCCCAGTTATTCACATAAGAATACAAATATTCAAGGCACCACAATAAAACCGACCCAATAATGCCAAACATGCCAAGGTCAATGGTGTTTTTCAAATCGTTGGGGGCTGTTTCTAAAAGACTTGCTACTTTGGGGCCAATCCAATAGACCACATCTTGCTGCACTTGAGCCTTGGCTTGTACCACTACATCTGCTTGTTCTAGCATGACGCGATATACGTTATTTTGCAATACAGCCTTCAAGGTTAAGCCATTGATATTGGCTGGAGCAATGGCAGACATAAAATATGTGCTACTGGCCGCAGCCCAAGAAATATTGCCTGTGTTTTGTAAACCGGGCTTTGTCAAAGTGTCAGCGTCGCTTTCTTCGTCATATTGCCCATCCATGCCCCATGCCACACGCATGGCATCATAGTAGCCACCACCGGAAAAAGAAGCATCTTCGGCCACTGTATAGCCCAAGCGCACCGAACGTGCTTGGTCACCAAGGGCAACAATACGCACGCTTTCTTTCATTTCATAGGTTTCGGCACTAAAAGTAATGGAGCGAATCACCCGCAAGCCATCCACTTCGCCTTCGAATTCTAATGTCTTTTCACCACTTTGCAAAGAAACATTTTCACCAGTAAAAGACCACTTTCCTGTACTCCAAGAAGGCTGGCCGTTAACAAGCAAGCCCATGGGGGCTACTGCAGCAGCAGCAGGAGAAATCAATTCTGTAGGTGTGGGTTTGTCACCTCTTGGTTCCACTTCTTTAGAGCCAATGCCAAGCCCAAAAATGGTAAAAAGAGCTTCTTTTTTTACCGCTGCGGGATACTTCTTCAATTCAAGAGAACGTAAAATCCCCCCACCAGTATAAAAAACTGCCTTATAAAGCGGAGTGTCAATGCTCACATCTTTTCCGGCAGCAGGAGTAAAGGCAGAAAGAGGCGCTGTTGGTGCAGTGCCAGCTGTTTGTGCTTGTTGCGCAGCAGCTTGCTCTGCTTGTGTCTTTTGATGCTCAGCTTGTTGTTGTGCTATTTGCTCTGGGGTAGGTGTCCAACCCATTTTTTGTGAAAAATAAGTCCAGCCAAGCATAACGGCCAAAGAGAGAACCACGGCCAAGATTAAATTTTTTGTTTGCATAAAGCCTCTATTTGCTTTGTATTTTATCAAACGGTTTGAACTTTTGGGAATTTTGCTGCAAAAACAGCATTTGTCTTTTTAACACGCCCCATATGAGCTTCAACACACTAGCGACCAAAAATATCGCCCATTTTGATGGCAAAGTTCACCTTGTGAAGATTGCGCTGCTACTGTCAACAAAGTTGTTCATTTGTGACAAAAAAACCATCTCAAATCCTAAAAAAGCACAATATCTGTGCACTATAATCCTAACAATAGTGCGGAGCATTTTTTGCGCAAACAAAAAGACTCTCGCTTTTAGGGAGAATGAGATTTTTTATCGCGAAAAGAAGGAGGAGGGACAGGATCAAAACCCCCCTCAGCCCAAGGGTGACAGCGCGCAACTCTGCGCACTGCCAACCAAGAACCACGAAATATACCATGAAGCAACACAGCTTCTATGGCATAAACAGAACAAGAGGGATGGTAGCGACAGGCCTTGGGAAGTACAGGCGAAACAACATACCTATAAAAATAAACTGGCAACAAAAAGATACGACGAAGCCATACCTGCATGTTACGCGCTCCCCAAGGCAATGAGCTTTTTCAAAAGGGGGCTTAATTCCGTATAAATAAGCGCAAACGAGATGGGTACTCCCAACAAGTTTTTTTTAGGAACTACAACAATATCAAGCCCTTTAGGAAGATTCTGACCATGAAGACGAAAAAATTCGCGCAAAACACGTTTTATCTTGTTGCGGCGCACGGCATTGCCCATTTTTCTGCTTACCGTAAACCCGGCACGCCAGCCATCTTCCTCTTGTTTTCGGACGAATACCACAAAATGCTTCGAGAAAAAGCGTTGATTCGCTTCATAGCACAGCACAAAGTCTGCCCGACGCTGTACCCTTTGTACGCGCGGCCAAACAAAGCGTGCTCTTTCTTCACGCATGGCGCTTACTCTGCAAGTTTTTTGTACTATTCTTCAAAACATTACGCGCTTAAACGCTTACGACCCTTGGCACGACGGCGACGAATAACAGCACGACCGCCAGCAGTTGCCATACGTGCACGGAAGCCACAAGTACGGGCTCTTCTGATTTTACTTGGTTGATATGTTCTTTTCATTATCAAACTCCTTCAAGAAATAGAAGAAGTCCTTTACACTAATCACTTGAGCGCGTCAAGCTTTGAAAGGGGGTAGATATGCAAAAGAGAGAAATTCTCCCCGCGTTTTTATCCCTTCCACCCTGCCACTAAGGCTGCAAAGGCTTCTTTGTCTGCATACACAGCACGAGCTTGTACCACCCGTTCCGTATGCAAAATAGTTACGGGCAAGTTCCCCATAGGGGAACTATTCCACGCAGATAGCAAGTCTTGCATTGCCCCCTGTTTAAACCACCACGCATGATGTTTTAGAAATTGTTGCTGACAATATATACCGTTTCGCACGACGTCTTCTTCTTTTTGAAAAAGCTCTCGCTGCATAAAGCTTACTTGCGCTGTACTGCACCCTGTCCACCCCTGTTCACCAGCGCGCACCCAAAAATCCCAATCAACAAAGCTGTCCAAAGCTTCTGCCTCGGGTGCGGCCAAGCCAAATACTTTTACATCAAACGTTTCCTCTGCATATCCTTGCACGTCTTCCCACAGTTCCCTGCGATACACAGCACTTGGCGGACAAGGGCAATGCAATAAAGATTGAAAAAAGTCGGAAGACTCTTGCCACAGCAAACGATTACGCTGTCCAAAAGCAAGAGTTTTAGGGCAAACCCATCCCAAAGAGCCCTCAGCGTTTTCCAAAAGCTGAAGCGCCTCTTGAAAATAGCTAGGCGCCAACATATCTTTGGCATATAAAACGCATATATACGGCGATGTTATCGCTTGTACGGCACCATTAAGCACAGCGCCTGTGCTATACTCCTTATCTGTATCAGCATGATTTATGCCGCATTGCCATAAATCATGCTGATACAAAATACGTAAGCGCGCATCAGTATATTTTTCTAAAAGCTGTTGCGCCACCTGCAAAGAATCTTGGTCAGAGTCTTTGCATACAAGACATAGCTCCCAGCGAGTTTCTGTTTGGGCCAACACAGAAAGTAAGGCCTCTTCTAAATACTGTGCATTATCGTATACATAAAGTATTACAGCAACCTTAGGCTCTTGATTTATCGGGGCTGGCTCATGGCGTAAATGCCCCGGCAACTCTCCCACAGAAGTCAATAGTAAAAAACGATA
>CAYJHX010000061.1:0-8416 GCA_964369395.1 uncultured Desulfovibrionaceae bacterium | reverse complement strand
TACGCTTCTCGCAATGACTTGGTATTACAACGAAAGTCATTGCGAGCGCAGCGAAACAATCCATGTATTTCAGCAACTTTAAGAATTATGCTGTAGGACTCTCTATTTACGTATGTTATGGCAAGAATACTGTACAGAATTTTGGTGGTAGTCAAGGTCGATGTGACGCGTTTTGGGGGGAGAGGGGCCCTTTTTGGCGTAAGCAAAAGGGCCCCTCTCCCCCGTAAAAAAGAAGGAAAGAAGAAAAGATCTTTTCTATTTTCCGTAGTTCATGCCTAATTCTAAGGCTTTAATATTTACATCAACAATCTTGGGGGCCAAGAATTTGCGAATACCGCTTTCGATGGCGTCTGCCCCAAAGGGAAGCATGCCAGCGGAGCACAGGGCGCCCAGCAAGGTGGTATTGCCTGCTTGAAGGGAGCCGGCTTCTAGACCTAGGCTACGGCAAGGCATAAATATGGCGTCGGCACACTTTGCGGTAATGGCGCTTTTGATGCTATCTAGCGGGGGATATTCTTCATTGCCAAGACACACGCTTACGGGAGCAAGTGGGTCAATGCTGGAGAATATTTTTCCGCCGGGAGCCAAGTAGGGCAGAGCGCGGAGAGTTTCTAGGGGTTCAAACCCCATGATGACGTCGGCTTCGCCGTGACCTAACTTGGGAGAAAGCCATCCACCAAGCAACACCACAGATTCTACCACACCGCCACGTTGGGCCATGCCGTGCACTTCGCCGGCCACCACTTCTAAACCTTGATCTAATGCCACGCGGGCAAGTAGGGTGGTGGCGGTAAGAGTTCCTTGGCCGCCAACGCCCGTCATATATATACGAAGACGTGATTGCATATTTACACCTTTTCCCTGCGTTGTGCTTTGAAAGCTTTGGGGGCCACTTGGAGGCAAACCATACAGCCTACGCAAAGGGTTGCGTCTACTTGAATGCCATTTTCGTTACGCACAAAGGCGGGGCAAGCAAATGTTTCGACACATTTTTTTGCATCGTCGTTTTGTTCTGCCACGTAGGCCACTTGAGAGGGATTTCTCTTCAAGGTGCGGCGGGCATACAGTACACAAGGCTCTTCGGCAATGAGTACGCGCACGCCACTTTCTGCTTTAAGCTCTTCAAGGGCTTTGATGGTGGAGCGCAAGTTATAGGCTTTGGCTTTGCGTACATGAGGCACGCCCATGCCGCGCACGATGGCTTCAATATCTAAGTGCAAAGAGGCAGAGCCGAGCACTTCTTGATCCATACCGGGGTTGGGCTGGTGTCCTGTCATGGCGGTGGTACCATTGTCTAAAATAACCAAGATGAGGTTATGTTTATTGAATACCGCATTGGCGAGGCCGTTGAGCCCTGTATGGAAGAAGGTGGAATCGCCAATGAAGGCCACCACGGGTTTGGGTGAAACAGAAGCAAAGCCAGAGCCTGCAGAAATGGAGGCACCCATACACACAAGGAAGTCTGCCATACGTAAAGGAGGCAAAATACCAAGGGTGTAACAACCAATGTCGCTGGGGTAGTGGGCTTCGTCGCCAAACACTTCGCGCACAGCATAATATACTGCACGGTGTGAACAGCCAGCACACAGGTTAGGGGGACGGTTAGGCATGGGCAAACCGTGACTTTGTTCTTGCGCGGGGGCAGGAAGTTCTTCGCCAAAAATGCGAGCGAGCTTTTTACTGACCATGGCAAAGTCGTATTCGCCTTGAATGGTCAAAATATCGTCCTTACCTTCAATAGCTACGCTAAGGCCGGCTTGTTGAGCTAGGGCGCGGATGTCATTTTCAAGCAATACTGCGCCTTCTTCTAACACCAGCACAGTTTTATGCTCTTTCAAGAAGTTGATAAGGGCATTTTCTGCGAGGGGCCATGTCATGCCAAGTTCAAGCACGTCTACTTTGTCGCGCCAGTTATCGGCTTCATGTGCCACGAGGGCGTCATTTAAATAAGCGCGGGCAATACCTGTAGTGATAATGCCAAGAGTAGCTTCTTTGCCCTTGGTGCGAATGTAATATTTTTCTACCAGCCCTTGAATTTTTTTCATGTTTTCTTCGAGGACTTTGTGGCGATTTCTAGCCACGGCAGGTACGGGTACAAAGCGTTGCGGACAGCGCTCAAAATGCTTTATGTCAGCAGGAGCAGGTAAAGCACTAAAGGTTACCGGCCCGCGTTGGTGATTTAAGCGGGTGGTGGTGCGCAAGAGTACGGGTTGCTCGTGTTCTCTGGCCATGAGCAAGGCTTCGCGGGTCATGGCGCAGGCTTCGGCGGCTGTGGAAGGCTCAAAGCAAGGCATGGAGGCAAAGCGTGCGTAGTAGCGATTGTCTTGTTCGTTTTGGCTAGAGTGGCAACCGGGGTCGTCAGCAGAAAGGAGCACAAGACCGCCGGGAAGGCCGGTATATACGGTGGTAAAGAGGGGGTCGGCGGCCACATTGACGCCCACATGCTTCATGGTAACAAGGGTCAGAGCCCCAGCGAGGGAAGCGCCTGCGCCCACTTCGAGGGCCACTTTTTCGTTGACGGAATATTCCATACGGTAGCGATCGTTACCGCCTACTTTACCAATGCGATAGAACGTATCTGGCACTTCGGAAGAAGGGGTGCCAGGATAGCAGGTAATAACATTGATACCGGCTTCTAAAGCTCCACGAACGATGGCTTCATTGCCAAGGAGTAAGTGGGTGCTTCCGGCATCTTCCTGCAATAGAGGATGGCTCATGCAATCTCCTTTGTATTGTGTCTTGCACAATGTCTTGTGATAGTTGATAATTGTATCAACGTAAAAAATGTATAGTCAGAAAATCGTATTTTACTAGGTTACTGAAATTTATATTGAAGCCGTTATAAAGCATGACAGCTTTACTGCTTCGTTTCAGATTCCGTAAGGTTGCGAGCGCGGTGGCGCCACAAGTCTGCGTTTACACCCTCTGCGGTATTGGCCATGGCTTCCAAAGTGGCTTTGGCTTTGGCAATATCATTGCTTTGTAGAGCTGCTTCTACAACGCTTTCTTGGATAAGGAGTTTTTGCTCTGTAGGTACTGTGTTGGCGAGCTGTTCCAGTATGGGAAGAGCTTCTTTAGCTTTTCCCGCAAGCATAAGGGCCTGGCCTTGATTTAAGCCAGAAAGCAGAGCTAAGGCAGAATCTTTTTCAAGAGCCACAATGCGGCCGTAGGCTTGGGCAGCTTTTTCGTAAGAACTGTCCTGCATGGAACTATCCGCAATGTTTAATAATGTGGTTATTTCTAATTGCTTAGGCGCCGTTTTTAAAAAATCTTCCAAGGCTGTAAGGCGTTCGTCCCCTTTTTTTTCCAACATGATGCTACCAAGCTGTGCTTGTGCCTCTTCAAGGGTGCTCGTGTGATGCCAGTTGTAGGCACCGTAACCAATCACTATGACGACGAGCAAAGCCAAAACCATCATGATTTTTAAAGCATGCGTGGTTAAAAATTGCAAAAAGGGTTCTGCTTCTTTGGAAACTTCGGTTTGAATTTCGTTGAGCAAAGGGCCCTGAGAGGGCTGCTGGCTTTGGGGATTTTGTGGTGTGGGTTTAGGGAAATTATTGGACACAGAAAACTCCTTTCATAAAAAAATACACTCAAGTATAAAAAAATAAAGCTCAAGGCTTGTAATGATAAACGAGCGCGTTAAAGCCTGTTCTTTTACACAACTTATCGTGTCTATGTCAAGGTTTTCTAAGCTTTGTCTTCTGTTGGCTGGTTGAAAAGGTACTCTATGTTTTGGCAGGAAAAAATCAGTTCATAGCGTCAATGAATTAAGAGTCCTGCACAATTACTTTTTCAGTATAATTTTGTAAAAATTGTAAAAAAGTTTTCAAAACAAAAAATTTACAGTGCAGGACTAAAAGGCACGAAAATCAAACGCTTAACGGCGCAAGTAAATTGCGCCTATTCTTGATTTTCAGGCGTAGTAGTTGTCGTTACTGTTTTATGAGAGCCTACTTATGCATTATGCAGGGGGCCCAAATAAACTTCTTCTTCTTTCTTCCCAATGCCATGCAGTTCGCAAAATGGCATCAAGTTCGGCAAATTTTGGTCGCCATCCCAATTCATGTTGTGCTTTTTGGGCATCTCCCACCAGCGCTGGCGGATCCCCCGCACGGCGTGGCGCTTCTACTACTTTGATAGGTCGCGCGCAGACCTCTTGCGCTGTAGAAATAATCTCACGCACAGAATAGCCTTGCCCATTGCCCAAATTATAGGCGGCGCTTTGTTCGCCTGCCCAGAGGCGTTCTAAGGCCAGTATATGCGCCTTAGCCAAATCGCACACATGTATATAATCGCGAATACAAGTGCCATCGGGGGTAGGATAGTCTGTGCCAAAAATATGAATACTTTTTTGAGTGTCTTGTGCTGCTTGCAATACAAGAGGAATCAAATGTGTTTCTGGTTCATGCCATTCGCCAAGAGGAATACCATCTTCCATGGGCAAAGCACCGGCAGCATTAAAATAGCGCAAGGCAGTATACGGCATATTATAGGCTGTAGAAAAATCTTTTAGCATCCATTCTATCATGAGCTTGGTGCGGCCGTAAGGGTTGATGGGATTTTGCGCATTACTTTCTTTAATGGGTAATGTCTCCGGTTCTCCATAGGTCGCACATGTAGAAGAAAAAATAATATTTTTTACAGCATATTTCTTTGCTGTTTGCAGTAGCGTAAAAGTTTTTGCCACGTTATTTTCATAATATTTTAACGGATGCTCCACCGATTCACCTACATAGGCAAAAGCCGCAAAATGCATAATGCCGTCAATGCGTTGCTTTTCAAATATTTGTGCAAGCACGTGGGCATCGCCCAAATCTCCGATGATATGTTCACCGAAGCGTAAAAATTCTTTATGCCCCGTCGATAAATCATCTAATATGATAGGACTGTAGCCTTTTTGCTCTAAAAGCATGGCTGTATGGCTGCCAATATAACCAGCGCCACCCACAATAAGTACATTTTTTTTCATATGGTCTCTTTCTCTTGTGTGGAAAAAATAATGGTAACTGAAGGAATATTTGTTTATTACATGACAATGAAGAATTCTCTTCCTACAATAATTTCAGAATAGTACATCAAAATATATGAAAAGTCTAGAAAAGTATATGTTAAGGTATTTACAAGCCTATTTAGCTTTACATAAAGGACTTGCAGACCACAATTTTTTTTTGTACTGTGCTCTGTCTGTGAAAAAATATTCCACGCAATACACTATGCCATGTCTTAAAAGAAACTCCTTTCATACATTCAGAACTATCATATTTGCTTTTAACACAATACGTTATTAAAAAAGTTTTAAGCAAAACATACAGGAAATACATAACAACACTATGGATACAACACCAGACACTTGCAAAACATTGCCTCGCACACTTTATGTGGCTTTATGGTTCCCTCTTGCCTCGGAAACGTTTGTTTTTTATGAAGTTGAGAAGTTTTTTAAGCAAAACATGCCTGTTTCTGTGATTACGCTTTATGGTAGAAAACATAAAAATCTTGCTGATCATATTCGCAACTCCCCAGTTCCTATAGAAAATTTTGGAATTCCTGCCACGGGACGTATTTTCGGGGCTCTTTGGCGTCGTTTTCGCACAGACCGCAAGAAAACGTTGCATGTGTTACGCACTCTCTTTTTTCGCCGCTGGCGCGACATAGAAATGCGTCTTGAAGGGGCATGGGCCTGCTTAAGCGGATTTTATTTAGCAGAACGTTGCAAAGAAATGGGCATTGAGCATATCCATACCCCTTGGGCCAATGGCCCTGCCACGGCGGCTTGGGTGGTCAATTATTTAGAGGGGATACCTTTTTCTTTCACGGCCCGCGCCGGTGATGTGCGCCCCCCCGATGGTTTTTTGAAAGAAAAACTCGAAGCCTGTGCCTTTGCGCGTTCGGAATCGTCGTATCAAATACCGCTCATGGCTTCTTTTCTTCCCAAAGAAGCGCAAGACAAACTGTATATTACCTACAATGTGCGCACCCTTTCTGCCGAGGGGCAAGCAAAAGTGTCCATGCAAGCGCCTTGTAAAATACTTGCCATTGGGCGCCTTGTGGAAACAAAAGGTTTTCAATATCTTATTGAAGCTGTGGCCATGCTTATTCAGTCTGGTGTGCAGGTGCAACTTACTATTGCTGGTTCCGGAGCGTGGATGAGCAAGCTTAAACAATGCATAGCCACCCATAAGATGGAAAATCACGTGACTATGCTTGGTTTTGTAACCCACGATAATATTTTGGAGCATATTTTAGTTAGTGACATTTTTTCTATGCCAAGTGTGGTTAAAAGACATGTGGAAGATTGTGACGGCTTACCCAATGTGGTTATCGAGGCCATGAGTTATGGCCTGCCTGTGGTGGCCACCGATGTGGCAGGTATGCGTGATGTGCTGAAAGATGGCGAGACAGGCTACCTTGTGCCCCAAAGAGATGCTCCATCTTTGGCCGAAGCTTTACGCAAAATGGTAGAAGACCCCGATAATGCGCGACGCATGGCCCAAAATGCCAAAAATCTTATGAATACCATGTTTGATAGCGAAGCAAATCTTGAACGTGTGCGTCAGCTTTTTTGCAAATATACGCCTAAAAAATGATGTTTATGAGAAAAGAACCGCTTTACGTCAGTATAGTTATTGATACCGAAGAAGAAGGCTTATTTACAGGATGCTATCCACGTAAAGTGACCGTAGAAAATGTAGTGGGTCTTCCGAATCTTGCTCCACTTACCGAAGAATGTGGTATCCCTCTTACCTTGGTGTGTACACATTCTGTGTTTGCCGATGCCACAGGGCGGCGTATGCTTGACCATATGCGCACTAAATACGGTGCAGAAATAGGTACACATTTGCATTATTGGAGCACTCCCCCGTATAATGAAGAAGAAAGGGCTAGCGATGTTATGCGTTCGTATGTAGAAGCTAAAAATCTTCCGCAGCATGAATTAGCCCAAAAACTTCAAGCGCTGCTTTCTGTGGCGGCAGATTTTTGCGGCCATCCTGCAACAACATTTCGTATGGGGCGCTGGGACATGGCTAAAGAGCTGTGGCCCTTATTGGCAGAAAATGGCATTACTGTAGATTCTTCCATTCGCCCATGGCAGTATCCTAAGAATTGGCGCGATCACTTTTTAGCCCCTACACAACCTTATGCTGTAGAGGTTAACGGCAAAACGCTTATTGAAATTCCCGATACGTCGGTACCGCTTCTTCCTACAGCCCCTTCTATTGCCCGTGCCTTGTACAGTGCACCGCCTTTTCTTAAGCATAATTGGCATTACAATGTAGTGATGCTGCCAAGCCCCGTCCACCATTCCCTTGCGTATATGAAGGCCGCCGCCCTCGTCATGCTGGCGCGCGGTGATAAGGTGCTCAATTTAATGTGGCATTCTACAGAATTTGTAGCCGGCGCCGCTCCGCACATACCTGACCAAGCCACAGCGGATAAGGTTATTTCTCGGGCGCGTAAATTTTTACTCTGGCTTCAAGAACGCGTGCCGGTACGTGGTGTTACCTTGGGGCAGCTTGCCAAAGAAGAAGGGCTTAGTATTCCAAAACTCGATGCACACGCGTATTCTTTGCCAGGTGATTGGCACCCTTAATAGGCTGTTGAAAAAGTCTGCTTCGTAAAAAAATCGTTCTTTTATCGTTTTCTTAGAGATGGTACCATATAAAGGGCTATTTTTGAGCACGTTGCATACTGTATATACCCAAGCGCAAAAAAATTATGCCTAGCACCAATTGCAACAAAGCATTATTCAATAAAAGATCATAGCGTTCTTGCGATATAAAGCGATAGATATCATATATGTAGGAAGAAAATGTGGTAAGTGAACCCAAAAAAGCCACAAGGAGTAAGCGCGCATGTAGTTCTTTGCCTTGTGTGTATACCCATCCGGCGCCAAAAAGACCACAGCCCAGCACGTTTACCACAAAAACGCCCCATGTGAGGGCAATATTTTGCCCGAAAATACTAAGGCACTCGAGTATTCCCAAACGCAAAAAAGCCCCCGCCGCACTCCATAAGATAAAAAGTAATGCACACTTCACAAGAAAATACCTATAATTAAATATATTAGTAACAAGCCATAAAAAACACTAAAAAAATCAAGAGTGGCGCAAAATGTCCTATAAGCGCTTGATGTATTCTGAACCCTGCGATAGTATTTCCCACGCTAAAACAGCGTAAGGACACGTTGATAAAATGGTTTTTCGTCTTCTAACGGCGTCAGACTCATTTTACTAAGATTGCATGTATGTTTATATATTATGCACTCGTAGTAAAATTCGTCTTCTTTGCAAGAGAACGAAAGTCTTATTAAATAGCGTTTGTTTAACAGTTTACTGGAAATTGATTTTTCAGTAAATCAAGAGTCCTGCACAATTATTTTTTCAGTATAATTTTGTGAAAATTGTAAAAAAGT
>CAYJHX010000060.1:0-8479 GCA_964369395.1 uncultured Desulfovibrionaceae bacterium | reverse complement strand
ATATTCCTGCATTATAGCAGGGTATAATAACGCTAACTTTTTGTGTATTCATATGTTACCTATGGCCATGAAAGATAAGTGTAAGTTCTTTACTTTTAAGAATGTTGCTATTGTATTTGAAACAAAGTGGGTGAAATATATCTCCTAAAATTCCTGTCCAAGGGATGGGGTAGCCCTTATTATCTCCATAAATATTTCCGGGGTATTTTTTAAGAAGAGGAGCATACAAGTCCATGCGTCGATGTAATTCCGCATACCAATCTGCTGTAAAGGGAGTGTAGGGACGTGCTATATAAGCACAGTTTCCAATGAGTGCCCGCCAGTATTTTTTTAGGTCTTTATCTAGCTCTCCAGTATAAGCACTACTGTCATAACCACGAACTTCTGGGTAACCTAAAATAAAAGCTTGCGATTGAGTCAGTTGTTTGAATGCAGCATTCCAGTTATGTTTAGGTATCTTAATATCAGAATATCCTCCACCATGATGATGCATGAAATAACATCGTAGATAATCTGATTTATGAACACAGGATAAATATTCAAAATATGGATGCAATGGATAATTAGGCACAATATATCTATTTAAATTTTCTTTCGTCACAAGTTCAATTTTTACTCCAATAGTTTCTTTCATTTTTTGCAAAGATTTTTTTCTATTGTCTGTTAGCTTGTTATCTCCTGTCCAAAAGCAATACACAATTTTATTTATTTTTGTATCGTGTTTTATGTTATTACTTGTTATAGATAAAAAATTGTCAGAATGCTTACTTTTATCAAAGGTATATTTTTTTGTGCCACAGTTTATATATATAAAATTTTTTATTCTACAATATGCAAAATCATATAAGTAGTGTTTTATGCAAGTGTAAATTGTTTTGCATATTTTATATAGCATGGCATGTTTTTTTATATAATTTTTCATTTTTTAAATCCTTTTATAAATAAGAAAACTATTGTCTCATAAGAAGGAGCTTTCAGTAGAAATTGTCTATCAATTTTTGTATAGGAAGTAAAGCGTTGCATAACAAGCACAAAGTCCCATCTTACGCACAGAATTATACGCAAAATGGGACTTTATATAGACATATTTTTTTGATTTCAAAGAGCTATTTCTTCCTCTCGTTCCACACAATCGTCTGCACTCGCGCCACAGCCACGGCCTGCGTGTAGGTTGCATTGATTTTTGCCAGCTTAGTTGTTGTGCTTGTACCAGTGTGGGCGTGGATTGTTTTCAATTATATGTCTAAGTGTTTCTTGAGTGCTGAAAACTTTTGGAAAGATGTTTTTTACTTCATTAAATTTTTCTTGTAGGTTCATGTGGTAAAAGATAAAATCTTTTAAGGTTGCATCATAGATGATATATTTTTTTTCTTCTAGTTTTGCTAAGTAATCATATGCCATAAACTTTTCATATTCTTTTTCAAGATTTAAAGAACCATTAAGGTGACCATCATAAAAATAACGCCAGTGACAACCAACGGACTTATCAAGACGAGTGTTGTGGGAATATGCTTTTCCGCCAGTAAGCATTTTATTTATAAAGTGTTCCTTACTTCGAATGGGAAAATGAAATATTGTAATATCAGTAGCTTCTTTTTTATAGGGGAACTTTATGTCTACACCATGATTTCCCATATGTGTTTTAATAAATCCTTGGGTGGAATGCATTACCTTCGGAATAGATGTGCCTAAAATATTAAATTTTGAAAGATTATATTTTTCTAAATTTTCTAATTTTTTAACAACTTTTAATACTGAATTGTAAAAAACACCACTCTTTGGGGGAATCATATTATATATGGGGCATTGAATGACGTTTGCATGGCTATTTTCAATTTCCCACTTTAAATTGTGTTTTTCAGAATACCAGAATTCATCAGAGTCAGCATTTATAACCCAATCAGCATTGTATTTTTCTTTAGCAATATGCACCATGCGTGAAACCCATAAGTCTTGATCATACACTTGAGATTCCTCGTCTATAATTTCTAAAATCCATCCTTTATCTTTATATTTTTGAAAAACTTCTCGTGTTCCATCCGTTGAAATATTATCAGTAACAATGAAAGCGTCAACACCCATTATTTTATGAAAAATAATATTTTGCTCTATAATATCGACTTCATTTTTAGATAATATAGTCATTATCAATTTAGGTTTTTTATAGCTGTATAAAAGTGGGCCTATAAGAGTATAGCTTTTCTTTAAGGAGATATAAATATTCCTACTTATTCTATATAATAAATCGTACTTCTTTATAAAATTTTTCATGCATTAAAACCCTTTATAAATACAGAAAAAGATATTTTCTATATTGCTTTTATCAATTTTTGTATAAGAAGTAAAGCGTTGCATGACAAGCACAAAGCCCCATCTTACGCACAGAATTATACGCAAGATGGGACTTTATATAGACATATTTTTTCGATTTTAAAGAGCTATTTCTTCCCCCTCACTCCACACAATGGCTTGCACTCGTGCCACAGCCTCTGTCTCGTCCTCCTGCTGCGTTATGGCAAATATAGCATCTTCCAGACCTTGGCGTTTGCCTGTAAGTGCAGAGGTCAATGCTCTATAGGTCGTGACTTTTGCCAGTACTTTTTCTAGTAAAAGTTCCCTTTCCATGCCACGCCCCGCGGCAAGGCCATCTATGAAGGGAGTAGGGGCGGTATTGTCCTTTTGCCACGCTTCGGCCTCCAGTTTTTGTATGTCCCATGTGTAAATTTCATCAGTGGGCACACCTATTTTGGTCACGGCCACGGCCTGTGTGTAGGCTGCATTTATTTCTTCCAGCTTGGTTTGTTGCGCTTCTTCCAGTGTGAGCGTGGGCTGGGCCCATGTACCGTCTGCTTGCGCTAGCCAGTCACTGCCACCCTCTGGCCTGTGCCCTTGCATGATAATCCACCCTTGCGGCTGTACGCCGCCCACCTGCTGTACGCTTTCACCTACTTTTGCGTATATCATATTAGACTCCTTTTACTTTCCATACATGAACACGACAAGGGGCGGAGGTTACTTCTGCCTCTCCTGTATGACCGCCACCTGCACCGTGAGCATTCCATGACACTTTAATGGCTCCCGTTTGAATTACGATACCTTCTCCTTGTACGTAATTGGCTTGGGTTCCATACCCTCCGCTAGAGTAAAGCCACCCAGAGCTAGCCCATGTGCCATTTATGAGTATCTCTGCTACACACAGTACAGGCGTATTCATCCCAAAAGGATTGCGCAGCACATAGCGGCTATTCACCGCCACTACACCTTTATTGCCAAGGCTCGCATCTTGCACCTCCTGCGTGGTTCCTGTGCTTCCTCCGTTAATAATACAGGCATAGCCCACATCGGCAGTATTCACCTTACCTGCAAGACCGCCAGCCCATGCGCTCCAATCCATTTGGGATTGATTAATAGAACCTGTAGCCACCACCACAAAGTGACGTAAGGCTATGGCGTGTGGTTGCACAGTGCTTGATGCGCCATACACATTGCTTATGCGTGATGCATCAAAAGTAATGTCAACCTTATTTTCAAGAGTACCCCCACCTGCGTCAAGGTTGTGTGGTGCTATTTCGCCTATATTAAATGCCCCCGATGCTGTATTGCCATCTACAACAAGAACTCGGCTTAGGCCACCTTGAATGTTTGGTATACCTGCCTTATGCGCTGTGCCCAGCGTGACATCGTCCATGGCTTGCTGTGTCATGTAGCCACTAGGCGTGTAAGGAGCTTTGAAGGTTTCGCGCTCAAGGTCTAGGGCAAAGGCATTGCATGCCCCTGTGGCGTCTATTTGCGCCTGCGCTTCGGTATAGGTGCAAGTATGCAAGAGTCCTGTTATGAGGTAATTTTCCCATAAATCGGGGAAATACGCCTTGCTGTACTCTGTGCCGTCTTCAGGAATACACCCCTCTGGTACATAAGACGCACTACAACGCACGGCTATTTGTGTACCTATGGGCAGCGTCATTATTTGAGAAAGCGCCCCCACGCTGGCAGGGTATTTTTGTTCTTCTTCCGTGGGAGCGTAAGAAAAATCCTGCAAGGAGTACGTCTTTGTGGTGAGAGTATTGTGGGCATTTTTTTCAATGCTCACGCCATCCACAACTACATTGGCTTCGGCGGCAGCACGGTCTGCCTCAGCCTTGGCGCGGTTTGCTTCGCTTTGGGCTTTTTCCATTTCTTTACGGCTTTGTTCTTGAAAATTCTCTGCCGTGTCGGCACTGGCTTGCGCTTGCGCTTCACTTTGCGCAGCTGCCGCTGCATGGACTGAGCTATCAGACTGTGCTTGATATATTTCCTGTAATATATCGTTGCCGGTATAACTGGCGGTGGGGGGCACTTGAACACTACGCTCTACCATTTCGCGGAGCTGTTGACGCTCGGCTGTGGCTTTGTCTAACTGAGCTTCGATGACGGCAGGGTCAAAACGAGTGCCACTTATGAGGTTAACTTCCTGAGTAAATGGCATGTTGCGCAGTATGGCTAGGGTATAGCCAGGGGGTAAGGGGGAACCCTCATGGGTGTAATGCAATGTGCCGCCGTTTTCGCTTAAGCTAACCGTCCACGGGCTAAGTGTTTGTTGAACGCCTTGAGCGTCTACGACTTCGAGTAAAAGCTGCGCCGCAGTCCAAACTTTAAATATGAAGGGAAACTGTGTGGTGACGCCATTGCCGTGAAATACGACCTTTGATGTGTGATTTGTAAGCATGTTACCTCCTTGTTTAGTGGGGGCAGTATGCAATATGCGTGGGGCGGCTGTAAGGGGGAAATGTTTCAGTGGATAAATGAGCAATTACGTAAATAGACAGCAACACATCCCAGTATTTTAGAGGTTTTAAGAATTGTGCAGGACTCTCAGAAAAAGGCTTTCAAAGGAATCTGCATCATAAAATAAGGCACCTGCACAATGTAAAAGGTGTATATTGCCTCGTCGCTCCCATAACAATAATCTGATATTGTATAAAAAAAGTAATCCACATTTTTGTCATATTTTTTTTACATTTTTTTAAAAAAAATTTTTGCCTCAAAATACCCATAAAAATTAAAAAAAACAAAAAAACTATTACATAACTACACATTTTGTTTATAAAAAATCAAAACTTTCTCAATAAAAAAACACAAAGTCTACAAAAAGACATTTTCTCTTTTTATGACAATAAGAGCACATTATACCAGAAAACGTATACACAGTTGTATATAAACCGGCAGCGTTGTTGACACAACTATATTAGTATGCAACATTGTAAGCAGTCCAAAGTGAGCATCTACTATACAGTAAAGAATCTCACTAGATTGACCGCATCACTACTGCCAATACCATGGGCATGGGGAGAAAGCCGAAAAGTCAATCGACTGACTGTTTTTATGATGGTGTCAAAGGCTTTGTTGTTTCTTAAATAAACGTTAAACAAATAAGGAAAATTGTTTTTGCCTTTAAGATGATTTTGCCTCACGGAGCCTCAGATGAAAGTTTCAAGATCTTTTTTAGATCGGCTAAGTTTACGCGATATTCAATACTTACCGCTTTTATTTCTTCTTTTCAGCTTACATTTTGCCCCGCCTATGGTGCAACACACACACGCGGCCTCTGAGGCCACAACGCCTCAATCAAAGCTTCAAACGTCCCCCCCTCTTTCTGCGCAGCAAGCTTCACTTCAAAAAAATGCAGTTCCTCCTTCTAGTTTACGCATTGGCTATGTACCCAATAAAGGCGAATTTCATCGTACCTACAATGCAGAACTCTATTTGCAAAAACTTTTTCATATTCTCTCAAAATATATTCCCAATACAGCCACCCTTGTGCCTGTAAATATTGGACGTCACTCCAATATGCGTGTATTTAATGAGTATAAAATAAACATTGTAGCGCTGTTTGGAAAAACACCAGAGCGCATGTTTAATCTAAAGTATTCTAAAAATCCCATTACCAGCAGCGATGTTTATTTAGTAACAAATAAAGAAAATAAAATTTTTTATAATGATATCCGCACCCTTAACGGTAAAACCGTAGCTGTATATTTGGGAAATAATCAATCTGTAAACTTGCTTGATGAATATCTTGTTAAAAATAACATCAGCATGAGATATCAAGTTTATAATGACTATGCAAAATTCATAAAGCACAATGCGGAATATTCCATTGTCAATTCCTTTTATTTCCTTAAAGATATGCAAATTGCCGCCACTCTAGGCACACAAGATTTGTTTTTTGCTACGCTTCCCCAATATGCCCCCTTACTTGATGCTCTTGATAGTGCTTTAGCACAAGCGCAAAAAAATGATAAAGAAGCTTTAAACGCTTTATATCTTGAACATATCACAAAAAGTTCACGATTTGTAGGACAGCGTTTTGGCGATACAGAACAAGACATGCTCAAAAAACCACGCAAAGTGGCAGAAGTGGCTTATCTTGCCAACCATTATCCCATACAATACAACAATGACTATGCCATGCCTTCTGGCATTACTCTTGAAGTGCTTAGACTCTTTAGAGAAATGCATAAGAACCCCACAACGCTCGTTTCTTATACTTCTTCTGCAGATGTAGACCTTACAAAATTTGATATGCTTTTTTCTGTGGTGGGCGATAAAGAATTGCGTGAAAAACACTTCAATCGCTCCGTAGCCTATGTACAACTGCCCATGGTATTTTTTCAGCAAAAAGAACTCAGCAATACTTTAGAAAAACACCATTTCGGTATGTTAGACTATGCTGTACTTGACCATACTCAAGTACAAAGTAGCTTCCCGCATTGGAATATGGACATTTTTCCCGACCTCGAAAGTATGTTTGATGCCTATAACCAAGGAAAAATTGAGGCTATCTTCCTTTCCACTTCCGAAGCAGAATATGCCATGGCGCAGCTAGGCATCGACCATAATAAAGTACTACCTACATCTTTTACGCTGCCGCTACACCTTTACCTTTCAAAAAAATACCCAGAAGCCGCACTTAATGTGCTTAACACCTTCATTGAAAAACTTGACCCTATTGCTGTACAAGGCGCTGTTATTCAAGCTGAAAATGCCATGCGTGCCCCTATCACCATTTGGGAGTTTATCTACGATCACAAGATGAAGCTTTTCGCTTTGCTTGCTATAGCCATTTTGTGCTTCTCTATTTTCTATACCCTAAAAATGCGCCATGAGCGGCATAAGCTGCGCAAAATATTACATACCGATGCCCTTACAGGCCTGAGTAGTAAAGAACATCTTTACGAGACCATGGAACATGTATTAAAAGACGCAAAACCTAATGAATATGCCATCTTGTCTTTAGATGTAGATAAATTTAGCTTGCTTACACAAGTGTATGGTAAGGAAAAAGGTGATGCCGTTTTACAGCTTATGGCAGAGGTTACCAAAAACAAATTTTCTGATTCTGCTGGAACAAAATGCCTAGCAAGGCTACGCGATGATATTTTCATAGTTTTCTTAAAAAGTGAGAACATTCAAAATCTTATGGATTCACCAGATCATGAACTAGCCTTAATTTGCGGCGTTAAAGAAATTTTGGATAGCAATTTTGCCATAAGCCTTTCACGCAGTTCCTGTATTATTGATGATGTCACCTTGCCCATAGAAACCATTATTGACTATGCTCATATGGCCAGACGGCAAGGTAAAATGATACACGGCCTTTCTTTTGTAGAATTTAACGATGAAATGAAATACAAAATTCAAGCTCAAAAGAAAATTGTTTATCATATGGAACAAGCTTTAGAGAACGAAGAATTTGTGCTGTATTTTCAACCCAAGGTAGATTTGCACGCGCATAAAGTGTGCGGCGCCGAAGTGTTGGTGCGTTGGTACCCGCCAAATCAAGCGCCTATTCTTCCTAACGATTTTATTGAAATTTTCGAAGATAATGCCTTTATAACCAAACTTGATTTGTACGTGATTGAAAATACATGCAAGCTTATTAGCCAGTACCGCGACACCTACGCCTTGCCGCCGTTGGCAGTAAATCTTTCGGGGCTTACGGCTTTACATTCAGATACGCACGATCATATCAAACGGATTTTACGCACCTATAGCATTGCCCCCCATGAATTAGAATTTGAAATTACCGAAAGTGCGCTGGTAAAAGAATCACCTGCCTTGTCTGAAACCATTCACTCTTTAAGTGCATTAGGTTTTAAAGTTGCCATAGATGACTTTGGCACAGGCGTATCTTCCTTGCACAGGCTCAGCTCTTTGCAAGTAGACGTGGTAAAACTTGATAAGTCTTTCCTTGACGATAAACTTGCCCAAAAACGCGGTATTATTTTGGTGGCAAGCCTCATTTCCATGCTACACCGTTTAAATATACAAGTAGTAGCTGAAGGTGTGGAAACAAAAACACACGCGCTTATTCTTAAAAAAATGCGCTGCGATGTGGCTCAAGGCTATTATTTTTCTCGCCCCATGAGCGAACTAGACTTTATAAACAAAATCTTACAAGCAAGTACTACTCCTCCCAGTAAAAAAACAGGAGAATTAC
>CAYJHX010000059.1:0-8559 GCA_964369395.1 uncultured Desulfovibrionaceae bacterium | reverse complement strand
CGAAGCAGACAGCTCTTTTTCAGCCTCTTGCTATTGTTCTTGCCACTCAGTTTGGACGCGCAGTACCACTTCTTCGATGGCGCTGAGCTGGTCTGGAGGACACACCCCAATAAGGGCCTGTCCGCCATCAACATTTTCAGTATGCTTGAAGTATACTGAATAGATAACGCCAGCAGGGCCGGTATAATACAAAGGAGCTTCGCGTTTCATGCGCGACATGATAAACAGCTCCATACCGTCTTGAACGGAAACGGCACGAGAGCCAGAAGCACGCACTTTTTTATCTACTTCGGGAGTAAAATAATATTTTGCTCTTTCGGGGGCAAGGAAGAGGTGCAACGTCTTTTTCAAGATTTTTTGTTGCACTTCAGCGCGGGTTAAAAAGTGACGTACTGTAAGTAAGGGCGTGCCGGCTTCTACAAATTCCCCTTCCAATTCTTTATGAATAGCGCATACTTCCCCTTTTTCGGGAGCATTGATAAATTTGGGGTTACGTTCACGTTCAATGGTAAGCAGTTGCGAACCGGGTTTTTCTTTCCACATGCCTTGAGGGCCATGTACCTTGCTGCCTTCTTGGATGTTGGCAAAGGTAATGCGTCCGGTATGTGGTGCACGAATAAGCACTTCTTCATAAGGAGAGGCTTTTATTTCATCGAGTAATGCTGTGACATCTAACATATAAAAATATCCTTAAACGGCAGACTTAACGGTAATAGACATTGCGTCCGCCGATGGTCAGCAGGGCTTGTTTTAAATTGGCACGAATATGGCGTCTATCCCAAATGCCCTGAATATGTCCGCGCGAAAGAGCATTGTTGGAGCGGTGATATTGTGGTGGAATATCTATGCCTGTGGTTTCTTTAATAACACCAGGGCCAGCAAAGCCCAAGTTGGAAGAGCGCACGGCAAATTGATACGGAGAACAACCCAAGAAGCTAGCCACTGGGCCGGCAAAAGAGTTAGTATCGTACAGTACCATGTACAAACCACCATTATCAATATAGCGACGTACAGCTACGGTGCAACGTGGCATTTGAATAACGCCGTGGGTGCCTTCTTGAATACGAATGCCAGCGGTACCGTGTACATAGGCAATGAAGGGGTACCGTTTTTTCATGGCCAATTCGCAGGCTTCCACAAATTTTTGCCCTTCGGCAGCACCTACAGAGCCTCCGCGGAAGGTACCCATAAGCATGGCCACAATTACCTTTACGCCATCAATACAGGCTTCAAAGGTCATACAACCGCTTTTGGCACCGGTTTTTTGCTGGGCTTCGTGGATTCTTTTGTCAAAATCTTTGAAATCTAAGGGATTGCCAGCTTCAATGGCAGCGTTGAATTCAAAGACAGAACCTTGATCAAAGACATTGCGTACATACCATTCGGGTTCCATGGGGAAGTGATGGCCGCAATAGCTACACACACCGGCGAATTCGGCAAAAAGGTCTGGCCCCCACAGGTCAAGGCAGCCATCTTTAGCGGCATTGGGGCAGGTGAGAGTTCTGTCGGTTTTGTAGCGTGGAGAAATATAATTCCAGCGGCTGACTCGGCCTTCATCAACCCAATTGGATAATTTGGTCAAATCTTCTGCAGGGGATGCTTCTACTACAGCACCGCGTTTGAGCTTTTTAAAGGGCTTCATGAGGCGGCTTTTGAGCATTTGGCATTCGTTTTGCACTTCTTCCCAGAAGAATGTGAGTTTTCTCTGATGATTGCGATAAAAATCGTATTTGATTTTATTCCAGCGCATAAGGGTAGCGCCGGTGATGTTGCGCCAAATCTTGGTATGCCAAGGGCGGCGGTCGCGACAAGCAGAGAGGGATAAGCGCAAGAACTTTTCTTGACGCATTTGTACAAGACGGTTTTTATTGGTGGTAGATTGGCCCCAACGCAAATAGCGCTCATCCAGATTGATATCAGGATTGCGACGCCGCGAAAGGGCTATACCGCGTAAACCGGGCACCTTGCGCGCAGAAATAACCACTTCGTCGGTAGCACGTAAGATTTCCTGGCGTAAGGAACGGTAAAAATCAAAATGTGCGGGGCGAGCACCCAAAGCAGGCTCTTGAATGACTTGATCAATATAACCAAACTTCAAATTGTCTTGCGCGGTGATGTGTAAGGCCTCTGCGCAATATTCAATAAGTTCGGGAGTGGCGCGTTGCCCTGCTTTGATGCGTCCCTCAATGGCAGCAGCTCCTTCGGGGGAGATAACGGAATAGTAGCCGTGCGAAAGCATAAGTCTTTTGTCGGCAAGGCCAATGGCTTCGGCTCCGCCGGAACCGCCTTCGGAAATAACGGCCACAATGGGTACGCGTAATTTGGCCATACCATAAATATTGCGGGCAATTTGCTGAGCAGCACCAGGATAATCTTCTACAGGATAAGAACCAGGAGTAAAGATAAAGGTATGAATGGGTATACCTTCAGCTTCAGCAACGCGCATATATTGCAATGCCTTGGCATTACCCCAAGGTTTTACAGAGCCCCCATTGCGAAACTCTGCGCCATGGCCTTTTTCTTGCCCGATGACCATGACCGATTGATTATAGGTCTTTTTACCGCGGCGACGTGTAATGATGGCCCTTGCAATGAGCATGCTGGGGTCGATGCTGTACTCATCTTGTCCGCCAATTTCGGTAAAGTTGTCGTAGACATTTTCCAAAATATCACGAAGGCATACGCGCTGAGGATGGCGCACAATGCGCACCTTATCCATGGGGGTAATGCCGGCTTCGAGCTTGCGCTCCATAAAGCCAAAGAGGTCTTCCAAGGTAAGCAGTTCCGCATTGGGGTCGGAGCAATAGCCTTCGGTAATGCGGGTTACGAGTTGTTCGAGTTTTTCTCGTAAAAGTGTTACTTTGTCTTGGTGCTTGTCTACAAAAATATCTTGTATATATGTGAGCCTATCTGTAAGGCTTTGTATACGTTTTTCTATTGAATTGTCCATGTCAAACCTTCATTGCCCGGATGTTTTGCTGGGCATCTTGGTATTTTAAGTAGATGTTTTTAGAACATCTTGGAATTTATAAGGATGCTTTTACAAGTATCCTCAAGCGTTAAAGAGTCGTTACAACGCGCATGTTAAAAATCTGACAGAAAGGTATTTTAGAATTTTAAAATACGATCTGTATTGTTGCGCAAAAAGTTGATGTTAGATTTCAATTCTTCGCCAGCAGTATTATGGCCTTGCAAGGTAAGGGTGTCCAAAAACTCTTTGCCACGAACCTTGGCTTCTTCCAAACTGTTTCCCCACACAATACCAAGGGCAAGGTTGGGGTCAAACTCGGTGGGAATCACGTAAGGGGCATCGGTGGGCACATGTGTAAGCATGGTCAACCAATCTTGGTCGCGCCAACCATAGCTGTCGATGGTTCCTACCCAAGGGGAGAAACGATTGTCAGGGTCTTCCGCAATGAGGCGGTACTCTATGCCCACACCTTCAAAGTGAATATCTTCTTGGGAATAGCCGAGAGGGTCGCCAAGGCCAATACGAATTTGTTCTGCCAATAAGTCCACTTGTCCCAAGGGGAGGCGGTCTTTTACGCTAGAAATACGTGCGGATACGCCGTTTTCTACCTGAATACGTGTGTTCACTTCCATGAGAAAAGGTTCGCCATCGCGGGTAACAATCCATTCCCATGTGCCTACGTTGTCATAGCCTACAGAGCGAGCCATGGTCAGCGAATACTGAATGATGTCGCGCAAAACCTGCGCCGCATCAAAGGTATATTTAATATTTTGTGGGTCAAAGCCAGGGGCAATTTCGATACGTTTTTGTAGGCCGGTAGATTGAATAGAGCAGTTACGTGTGCCAAAATGTACAGGGTTTTTGCCGGAACGGTCAGAAACAATCTGCACTTCAAGGTGGTTAAAATCCATAACGCGTTGTTCAATAAGCACGCCTTCGTCTTTAAATTGACGTAAAGCATAGTTGCGTATACGGCGATATACAGAGCGGAAGTTGTCAATGTCATAGACTTCTTCAATACCCATGCCGCCGCCGCCCGCCGATGCTTTTACTAAAACGAGGGGCTGTTTGATGCCGCGCTGTTGCTGGAATTCAAAGACAGAGCGAGCCACTTTTTCTGCTTCCATCTCATCATAGATGGGACGGTCAGAACCAGGCACCGTGGGCACACCTAGGCTACGCGCTAAACGTTTGGTATTGATTTTATCGCCCAGTTCGCGAATAATTTTCCAAGAAGGGCCAATGAAGGTGAGTTTGCGGTCGCGCTTGGTAACGCGTCGTGCAAAGCGAAAATCTTCGGCAAAAAAGCCATAACCGGGGTGAATAGCAGTACACTGCGCATCATCGGCTACGGCTACAATTTCATTGGCATCGTGATAGGAAGAGACTTTATAGAGGTTTTTTTCTCCGCCAAGGGCGCGGGCCAATTGTACATGACCCGAGGCAAAATCTTCTGCTGTATAAATACAGGTAAAAGCGACACCAAGCTTATGGCAAGCACGCGTGATGCGCATGGCAATTTCACCTCTATTTGCCACAAGCACCTTTTCATTGTTTAAATCCATTCTGTTCCCTTTTCACTTCACTATGTCTTAAATCACAGGACGCAATAAAACGAACCTCTTATTCAGGTGCGACAAAGCACATAAGAAGCGTAGTTCTTTAAGTATGTTAACGTTTACTTACTTCGATAATACGTTTTTGAATTTCAAGCACCAATTTGTCCAAAGCCACTTCTTGGCGTTCACTTATGCCAAAAAAGTTACACGCGACAAGGCCTGTGGCTGTGCTGCGTATGACTTTGGCGCGCAATCCTGCAAGGATAACTTTTCCGTTGATTTCCATTTGCAAGGCAAATTCATTACCTTCCGCCAAAAACTTTTGCGGCATTTGAAAAGCGCAGCCAGTAACGCTGATATCTACAGCGTTATAGGTGCTTTTGCCATTGTTAAGGCGCACGGTAATACCGTGTACGTTGGCACGAAAGGCGTGTCGTTGGCCTTGTGCATCCTCAGCGAGGGTAAATGCAAAGCGAGATTTTTTTGCCATTATTGACTCTTTGTAACGTCTCTTTGTAAGACGAATTCCACGCGTCGATTGCGTGCTTTATTTTCTTCTGTGGTGTTGGGCAATATGGGGTTTAACGACCCATATCCGGTTGCCGTCATTCTGTCTGCTTCGATGCCTTGGGCAAGCAAATAACGCAGTACCGTTACAGCACGTAAGGCAGACAACTCCCAATTATCCGCAAAGCGAGCATCTGCCGGAACAGGTGTATCATCAGAATAGCCTCGTATATCGATGCGTTGTTCGCGTCGCTGTACAAAGATATTTTTCAATACATCAAGCACTTTCTTGCTTTCTTCGGTAAGTTCCGTGCTATTTGGCCCGAAAAGTACTTTGCCGGGAAGGCGCAAGGTTACGGTGCCTTCATCAAGCACAGCTCCCACTTGTCCTTCTACGCCATTTTGTACTAAAAAGGAGCGGATATCGTTAAAGGTTTGTTTTTGAGCCTCAATCAACTCTTTGCGTCGTTTTACCTCTTCGTGTAAGGCCCCGCTTATGGCTGTGGGGTCTTTGAGCGCAAGAGAAGATTGATCACCGCCAAGAGCCCCTTTGATGGAGCCCATGGCTTGCAAAAACTTGGTTTTTTCCACACTTGAAAGCGAAAATAATAAGATGAAGAACACCAGCAAAAGCATACTGATGTCCGCGAAGGTAGCTAACCAGCCTTCCCCCTCATCAACATCATCATCGCCGCCGCCAGCAATAGGATCATCACTCATAGGTTGCTCTCAGTTATTTTTCGCCTTTTTCTGGCCCTTTGCGTTCTTTTGGGGGCAAGAAAGAGGAGAGTTTTTCGTACACTAAATTGGGGTTGTTATTTTCTAAAATGGACTTGGCGCCTTCAAAAATAATAAGTAAAAGCAGTTCTTCTTGCATGCTTCTGGCTTTAAGTTTACCAGCTATGGGGATAAACAACAAGTTTGCTATAAGAGCACCATAAAAAGTGGTCAAAATAGCAACAGCCATGGCCGGGCCAATGGCGGAAGGGTCTGCAAGGTTGGCAAGCATTTGCACAAGACCAATAAGCGTACCCACCATACCCATGGCAGGAGCCAAGGAAGCAAGGCGGGTAAAAACAGAAATACCAATATTGTGGCGTTTTTTCATGGACATAATTTCAATGGCCACGGTGGCGTGAATAAGAGAGGGGTCGGCACTGTCGGCAATAAGCTGTGTAGCTTTTTTCAAAATGGGGTTTTCCGTCTGAATTTTTTCTAGCGCTACAATACCTTGACGACGGCTGATTTCTGCAATGCGCACCATGGTGCCCACAACTTCGCTCACGGGGGCGTCTTTGGCGGTAAAGGCTTTTACGCCCGCGCCAAAAGATTGCTTCACTTCGCCAAAAGGAAAACACACAAAAATAGAGGAAATCGTTCCCCCTATAACAATCATGATACTGGGAACGTCAATAAAGTTCCCAGGTTCTGGGCCGATAAAAATAGAACCAATAACAAGCCCAAAGCCACATAGCATGCCGCCTAGTGTTGCTAAATCCATACCATTTTCCTTCTAATAAAGAGGGCCTTTTATAATAGAGTGCGCAATAGTGATAGAATGAGAGTGTGCTCTAAAGGCCGCAATAGTGACAAACAAATATGTACACAGTTTTTTAGAGAATGTCAAAAAAAGTAAGCAACGCTTCACAATAAAGAAAGTATTTTTTTTGAGAATGTTACGATGACTACGAAAACTCTATCGGTATAAATAGGAATTTCTAAAGGTCAATGGCATAAAAAAATCTTTGCAATAAAAATTCTTGTGGCATTGGCCTTAGCAGTATATAAAGCATGCTCTTATGAACACCTTTTATACACACCACGAAAAAATGGTATGTTAACCCTTTTACATAATAAACTATTTATGAAAAACAATCAATTTTTACGCAATGTAGCCATCATTGCTCACGTTGACCATGGTAAAACCACTCTTGTGGACGCTCTTTTTCGCCAAAGCGGTGTTTTTCGTGCCGATCAGCAAGTGGATGACCGTATTATGGACAGCATGGATTTGGAGCGCGAACGCGGTATCACCATTGCTGCCAAAAACTGTGCTGTTTCTTGGAACGATGTAAAAATTAATATTATTGATACTCCTGGCCACGCCGACTTTGGCGGCGAAGTGGAACGTGCTTTGTCCATGGCAAGTGGGGCTATTTTATTGGTGGATGCTTCCGAAGGGCCCTTACCTCAAACCCGTTTTGTGCTGCGTAAAACTTTAGAAGCCGGCCTGCCGGTAGTCGTGGTGGTGAACAAAATTGACCGTAAGGACGCTCGCCCCCAAGAAGTACTTAACGAAGTGTATGATTTATTCATCGATCTTGACGCCAATGAGCAACAACTAGAATTTCCTGTGCTGTACGCCATCGGACGCGAAGGTGTGGCCATGCATGGTCTTGAAGACGAAAGAGTTAACTTGGCGCCCCTTTTTGATACCATCTTAAAGCATATTCCCGGTCCTGCCTATGAAGAAAGCGAACCTTTCCAAATGCTGGTGGCCGACCTTGACTATTCTGATTATTTGGGGCGTTTAGCTGTAGGGCGCATCATACACGGCACCATCAATGCTAAAGATGCTTTGCTTTGCATGGGGCCCGAAGGTACAAGCCAAGCCTTGCGCGTAAGCAAATTGCAAGTGTATCAAGGTTTGCGTTTGGCTGAAGTAGAAAGTGCTGAGCCTGGTGACATTGTGGTGTTGGCCGGTATTGAAGATGTAACCATTGGTGATACTATTTGTACCAAGGAAAACCCTCGTACATTACCTCGTATTCGTGTGGATGAACCCACCGTGGCCATGCGTTTTGGTATCAATACATCTCCTTTGGCCGGGCGTGAAGGCAAGCTTGTGCAAACCCGTGTCATTTGGGATCGTTTGGTTAAAGAAGCTTTGCGTAATGTGGCTGTGCGCGTAGAAGAAACCGCCGACAGAGACGCCTTTCTTGTGAAAGGGCGCGGTGAGTTTCAAATGGCTATTCTTATTGAACAAATGCGCCGCGAAGGCTTTGAACTTTCTGTGGGACGCCCTGAAGTTATTCTCAAAAAGTCTGAAGATGGCAAAATTCTTGAGCCCATCGAACATTTATATGTAGATTGTGATGAAACTTTCATGGGTGTGGTTACAGAAAAACTGGCTCAACGTAAGGGACGCATGCTTAATTGCATGAACGACAAAAGCGGTGGTACCGGTCGTGTTCGCATGGAATTTACAGTGCCTTCGCGCGGACTCATAGGCTATCGCGATGAATTTTTGACCGATACCCGCGGTACCGGCATCATGAACTCTCTTTTAGCGGGATATGAAGAATGGCGTGGCGATTTCCCCACTCGTTTTAGCGGTTCCATTGTATCCGATAGAGCCGGAAATTCTGTGCCTTATGCTTTGTTTAATTTAGAACCCCGTGGTGTGCTCTTTACCCCTGCCGGTGTGCCCGTATACGAAGGTATGATTATTGGTGAACATAATAGGGATAATGATATTGATGTAAATCCTTGTAAAGAAAAGAAACTTACCAATATGCGTGC
>CAYJHX010000058.1:0-8623 GCA_964369395.1 uncultured Desulfovibrionaceae bacterium | reverse complement strand
AATCGTATTTATGAGACCTCTGCGTAATTCATTGCGTAGGGTCTCAAGAGCATTGGCGACAGTCAATGCGATCAAAAATCAAGAATAGGCGTAGCTTTGCTTCGCCGTTAAGTGATTGATTTTTGTGTCTTTACCTCTGCACATGTTTTTTAGGTTTTGAACAAACTTTAACGTTTCAACCGCAAAACTCTATTTGAAAATAATTGTGCAGAGGTCTTATTTATACTGAAAAATAAGAAGTAGGGAGGCGTAAATCCCTTGTGCAGAGTGCAAAATCTTTGCAAGCCTGTCAAGCCTTTGTTCTTTGAAATACCTAAAAAAGAGAAAAAATGCAAAGTGATAATGGCTTTTTGGAAATTGCGCAGAGTTTTTATTTTGTAGTCGCTGTGTATGGCGAGTAAAAAAACCGGAAAGAGATGTCTTTCCGGTTTTTTTAGTGTTTATGTGTTTTTACACGGCTAAATCATGGATTGCCCAGCGAAGGAGACCAAGACCGCAAGTATAAGGCCTATGACAATACAAGAAGGCCAAGGGTGTCTATATACACGCTGCATATAGTCACCATCACTTGTTTGGGTGTTCGCGTCAAAAATATCCCGATAAGAAAGGTGTTCTTCGTCTTTTTCTTGGAGTTCTGCACGAGACATATAGGAAATAACAGCACGCATTCCGAGAATCATGAAGATGGCAAAAATAATACGTAACAACCACACATTGTCGTGACTTTCTGCAATACGTTTTGCTAAAATTTGTTCGGCATTTAGCTTTCCGGGATAAATAAGGGGAATTTCATCGCCCTTAGCACTTTCGTAAGCTTGCAGGGTATCTTTGTGCACAAGGCCAATGAGGCTGGCCTCTTGCGCAGGGATGCTATAAAAGGTTACGCGCATATCGCCAAGGCGTGGTTTTTTGGGGTCATATCCAAGGTAGAGTTCGTCATACATAACTTTAGCAAGTATGCTGGGGGTTTTTCCTGCGGCTTTTTCTTTGAGGTACATTTCGGCACTGTCTGCAGGGTTGCGCTCTCTATTGGCGTCATCCAAAATGCTTTCGTGGATAATTTGCAATTGGTCTGGCGTAAAGTTTTGTGTGAAAGAGCTTGCTCTTACAAGGCTATGCAATAATTCTTTATCCAGCTTGTAGGCGCCCATGGACGCTTGCGATACATAGGTAATGCCATTATGTACGCCTTTCAGAATCAGCGTGTTTACGCCTTCTTCGTCGGAGTCAAGGCTACTTTCTGGTCTCTTGGTCCATTCGACCTTATCGTCTTCGCCCGTGTTTACATTTTGGTAATAGCTTACCGAGTAAACAAGGCCTAACCCTTCAATGTTTAGGCCAAAAAGAGCGTCTTTAATAGTTTCAGATGTAGTGATTTTACCTTGTGCACTCACCAATTTACCGTCGAAAGCCGGATCAATTTTGGTGACATCGGGCATGTTCAATGCTGTGGATTGCGCATCGGCAAGGGCATCGCGTTCTGCCGCGGAGTATCTTTCCATGGCAAAAAGGGCAACACCGAAAAGTAATATCAGGACAATACCAAAGGTTAGGAACAAAATAGACCGTGCTTCTTTCTTTTTATCTTCAGACATAAGAACCTCCCTCGAAATGTACTTCGATAGTACTAGAGCAGGAGCATAATTGCAACACTTTCCCGCTTTAAAGAGCTATATTTTTACTTCGCGTACGGATCCCTTGGTTTCAAGGACATTTTTCTTAAAGTGTTGCCGCCATTCAGGGCCATAAAGATGCTGTGCAAGCCATTCTGCCACGTGTAATACAGGGCGCTTGATGGAAAGATTTTCTAAAATGCGTCCAATGCCCACTTTGCAGGATGGGCAAGCCACAATCACAGGGCCAGCATAATTGCCAAGGGCATCGGCAATATTGTTGCTCTTTCTTTCGCGAAGCAAATTGTAAATATGCGGTGATGTCATGGCGCCCATGCCAGATTCACCACAACATCCTGGTGAAGTGGGGAAAGAAGCGCCCGTAAAATCAGAAAGAGCGCGCAAAATTTTGGCTCGCCCCTTTACCTTGGGGACGCCCGCCCATTCTGTATGGCAGGACTCGTGATACAAGCGCGGGGCGCCGTCCAAATTGGGTAGGGCTGGAAGGCTTTCAAGGGTCAGTTGTACAACATCTTTTTGTTCTAGCTGTAAACTTTTGCTTATATCTTCCAGACTTTCAATGCAAGTGCCGCAAGCAGTAACAGCGTACTGGGCGATAAAACCGGCATTTTTGCTTTCTTCGTATAGCTCTGTTAAAGATTTGCGCACCGCTTCGCGATGGCGTTTGTATAATTTTTCCATACCCGCGGTGAGTAGGGGGTACCCGCAACACAAATGCTTGGGTGCGAGGATAACAGGATGCCCAGCCTTGAGTAAAAGCATAAGTCCTGCCGTGGCTATGCGGTCATAAAATAGTGCGCCACCACAGCCGGTAAAATACAATACAGGGGCTTTGTTTGCCGTAGGTGTAGTAAAAATATGCCCGCGATGTAATTTGAGGGATTCATATACATTGGTATAACCAATCTTGGCCCCTTTGCTCGAAAAGAGGGGGTTGTCAAATTTTCGTGTCCAGTTTTTGGGCAAGAAGTTATGCACTTTATTTTGAGCTTTTTGCCCTAGTGAAGCCATTTTTGCCGCTTTGGGGATACGTTGTTGGGGGCTGGTCACAAGCCAACGCAAAGCACGGGCTTTGATAGGATGCCCCCCAAAACCTTTACTTTCTACCATACTGCGCAGGGCAATGGCCACTTGTCCGGAAGGAATGCTGACAGGACATATTGAAGTACAACGGCCACAGGCAGTGCAATGTTCAAAGATTTTATTTACATGTTGTAATAAACGCTCGTCAAGGCGTCCGGTACTGGCCTGTGTATAATAGATGGCTTCAAGCAACATACCCAGCACCATATTTTTATTGCGCGGGTGCCATTGCATAGAGCGTTCAGGGTAGGCCATGGGGCAAACATGTTTGCATTTCCCACAGCGCGTGCAGTTTTGTACCAGACTTAATAATTGCATAAGCTGTTCTTTGTCTGGCAAGCCGCTTTCTTTAATATCGTTGATAAGCCCGTTAAAAGAGAAGGTGAAGGGGCGTACGGGCAGCTCTTTGTTGACCAATTTGGCCGGATTTAAAATATCTCGAGGGTCTACGCGTTCTTTAAACTCGCGCAAATCTGCGATTTTTTCTGGTTGCAAGAAGGCTATTTTGGTGATGCCTATGCCGTGCTCGCCGGAAACGGCCCCTCCCATTTCTTGGGCTGTTCCCATGACCTTGGCGGCTACATGCTCCGCTTCTTCTAGCATATGATGGTCGCTGGAGTTGACGGGAATGTTTACATGGCAATTTCCATCGCCGGCGTGCATATGGCTGGCCACGATAATACGGCTGGCATACATATAGTCACTGATGGCAACAATTTTCTTTTCTAAATGTTCGTACTTACTAGCTAAGTCTTTTAGAAAGAGGGTGGCCCGCATAAACATTTCATCGTCGCTAATTTCTGTGGCAGACACCTTACCTTGAGCGGCTTTTGAAATATAGGTAAATTCGCGGTTAAAGTCTTTATCTTCCATGGGAAAACCGGGAAGACGTCCCACCGATTGCATGGCATGGCGAAAGGCCGAAGCCGCACATTCTACATTGAGCTGCTCCAAAAATAGGGCAAAATCGGGGATACGAGCCATGGGTATGACCACGTCTTCATTGATTTTAAAACCGGAAGTACGCTTGGCAATGGCTGAAAGTTTATGGCGATCTTCCCAAAAAAGTTCGGCTTCTTTGGCGTCTTTGGCCACGGTACAGTCTACATTGTCTTGTTTTTCCACCACTTCTACAATGGCGTTAATGGCTTGCTGTAACAGAATTTCGTCATCGCCATCCACTTGTACAATGATAACGGAAATGGGGTCACCTTCGTATTGGGTAGATTTTCTTTTGTATTGAATGGCTTGCACGTACTTTACATTAAACTCTTCTAGAGCAGAAATACTGGCATAATCGCCATCTTGACGGATGCGATCGCGCAGATCTACCAATTCTCCAATGACCACGGCGGCAGTGTGCATGGAACGCCCAAAAAATTCCATGACGATGACTTTGGAAAATTTTGGTTTTTTATGCACAATAAAGCAGGCCTCGGTAATGATGCCGTCAACGCCTTCTTTTTGCATACCGGGCAGACCGCCTAAAGCTTTGTTGGTCACGTCTTTGCCAAGGCCGGGCAAGCGCACTTCATTGCCGGGCAGTTGCACCACATTGCGCACCCCACCGGACTGGTCTTTTATTTCAAAAATTGCCGTTTCGTCAGGCAAAATTTTATGACGCGGGTGGTTTTTGCGCTCTACAGTAATAATCTCGCCTGTGGGGGTTACCATGCGCCACCAAAGCAAATTGTCAAGGGTTGTGCCGTATTCAAAAGCGCAAGGACCTCCGGCATTTTCAGAAATATTGCCGCCAATGCTGGAAGCTAATTTCGACGCAGGGTCAATGGAGAAAAAAAGATTTTTAGCCGCGGCTGCTTTAATAACTTCATGGGTCAAAACGCCGGCTTCGCAAGTTACCGACATGTTTTCCATATCAATGGGGTTGATACGCGTAAGGCGGGTCAAAGAAACAATAACCGTGCGCTTACGTGCAGGCACAGCCCCCCCCGTCATGCCAGAACCGCCCCCACGAGGAATGAGCGCAAATTTTTTATCATTGGCAAGCCGCACCAATTCAGCCACTTGTTCTGTGTTGCTAGGTTCCACCACGCACAGGGGTAATTCCATACGCAAGTCAGTAGCATCGGTCGCATTTTCAATGAGAGCACCGGGGCGTGTGATGATACATTCATCTGGCATAAAGGCACGAAAGTTTGAGACAAGTTCAGCCCGAAAGGCGTTTTCGGCTTCGTGGGCAGACCAAAACATGGTAATACCTTCACCAATGCTGGTAGCGTAGTGATGCGCCAAGGCTAAAGAGTTACTTTCGTAATACTTTTGCACACTTTCGCGCACGGTTTCGGCGTCAATAAAGGGATTGTAAGCCACTAAAAAAAGCTCTTCGGCAATGGTGATGGCAAGGGTCTTTACAGATTCTGGCCATTCTTCAAAGTCATTGCGGTTAATGCGTAAAATGCGATTGACCACATAGACGGGGGATATGGATATATGGGGGCCTTTGTGTGCCATGGATTGCCTCATTTACCACGTGCTAAAGGGTTTGTGCACGAGGTGACTATTTTTGTACTGAGTATTATAGGTGACTTCTTCTAACAGCCATGCGGGCTTGGCAAAAGCTTCATCTTCCTGAGTAAGTTCAATTTCTGCCACAACAAGCCCTGCATTGGCACCTAAAAAAACATCTACTTCCCATGTATGCCCCGCATGGGCAATACGATGGCGAATTTTTTCTATAGGTGGAGATAAAGCCAAAGTATCAAGAAGCACGCGAGCTTCTTGAGGGGGGATAGCGTATTCGTATTCGTGAGTAGTAAGGGCAGAGACAAAGCTTTTTATGGTAATAAAGGCTGTACAGTCCGAATATTCGGCGCGGTTTTTTGTAGGAGAAGGAGTTGTGGTTGTCATAGGTTCGCATAAACGTATGCGTATGGAACGCTCACGATCTGTGCATAAATACCCTTGGGTAATTTTCACACCTTGACTTGCCTGCTCTTGCCAAGGTGCGCCTTGCACAAGAAATTTACGCTCTATTTCCATGGCCATAGTTGAACCCTAAAAATATTTTTGAAAATGCTAACTCTCTATTTTTTTGTTTCACGTCAGACTTTTTTACTAAAGCTGCAAATATGTTTCTATACGCTATGCCTTTAGTAACATGTCTCTTTCTTGGTAAAAACAAAAATCGATTGTATCAGCGTTTTCTTTCTTTTATGACGGTGATTTCTCATTGTCCAAAAAGGTACACAGGCCCCAAGGCTTTTCCTGAGGGCCTGTCTACCTTTATAGATTTTTTATGAGAATTAATCCCACTCGCGCTTGTCTTCGATGGGGCGAATTTGCGGGGGCAAACTACCAGGGGTGAGCACCACCAAGGAAGGACGCAATTTGATTTTTTCGCGGAAGGAATGCAACAATTCTTCTTCACGCCTAAATTCGCTGGTCTCTACGTAGAGCACCATTTCGTCTATGCCGCCGGGGTTAGTCACTTCAATTTGCCAACGTTTGATTTCTTCAAAGTTGCTCATGACTTGTTCCACCTGATGCGGATATACAAACATGCCCTTAATGCGCGCTGTGGTATCCACACGGCCCACAATAGCGCCCAAACGTGGGCTTGTACGCCCGCAAGCGCAAGGCGAACGATCCACATAAGAAAGGTCACCAGTAGCTAGGCGGATAAGTGGATACGTCTTGTTAAAGGCTGTGACTACAATTTCGCCTACTTCGCCATCCTTCAAAGGAATACCGGTATCGGGATGACAAATTTCCACATAGCAACGGTTAGCGATGTGCAAGCCTGTTTTGTGGAAGCATTCATAGCCTATGCAACCCACATCGGCTGTGCCATAGCCTTGGCGCAAGAGTAAATCGTATTTCTTTTCTAGCTGGTTACGCATTTTTTCCGAAAGGCGTTCACCAGTAACAAAACCTACTTCTAAGAATAAATCTTTGCGTAAGTTTAATCCTTTTTCTTCGGCTCTTTGTGCCAAGTGCAAAAGGTAGCTAGGCGTGCCCACATAGCCGGATACGCGCAGTTTTTGCATGATATCTAGCTGTGTTATAGCTTCGGAAGGGCCTGCAGGAATAACGGCACAGCCCAAATTGCGCAATGGTTCTTCAAACATCAGCCCTGCCGGAGAAAGGTGATAGTTAAAGGTCACTTGCACAGCATCGCCTGGGCGATAGCCAGCGGCATAGAAGGCTTCTGTATAGCCCCAATAATCATCTGCTCTATCTTCTGGGTCAAAAATGGGCCCGGGAGAAAGGAAAATGCGTTTTAAATCGCCAATGTCCTTGGTAAGTAAACCGCCAAGGCGCGGCCCCATGGATTGCAGAAAAATAAGCTCTTTCTTTTTTAAAATGGGGATATGTTTGATGTCGGTGAGGGTTTTAAATTTTTCCACGTTAAATTGAGCGCGGTCAAAACGTTTTTTAACATCCTCAGAATAGCGATAGGCATAGGATAATAAATCCTTTAATTGTATAAGGTAAAATTGCTTGCGTTCGCTTTCGTCAAGCACTTCCTTACGATTGTAAATGCCTTCAGTCCGATCTTTACGGGTCATAGAGCTCTCCCAGAAAGAAATTAATACATCTTAATTAATGAAGCCTTTGTATCCAGTATAAAGAATTATGTAAAAGGTCTCATGATGTGAATTAACCACATTGCGCTAAAAGACAAGGAGATGCAAGAAATTTTTTTGAAAAATGCCTTTTAGGAAGAAGTGGGGCAGGGGGTATTGTTGTGCAAAAAAAAATTCATTTCTTTGAGAAAAAAATCTTGCACATCCTTGGTGGAAAGTTTATTTCTGTTGGAATTATTCTAATAAAAGAAGGTATATATGTTTTCTTTATGTGTATCTACTACCGATCCACGGTATAATTTGGCTTTGGAAGAATGGCTCTTTTCTCAGCTTACACCAGATAGCCCCGGTGTTTTTTTGCTATGGCACAATGCCCCCTCTGTCATAGTGGGGCGGCATCAAAATACTGTACAAGAAATAAATAAGGAACTTGTAGAAAAATACGCTCTTCCCGTAGTGCGGCGCATGACGGGCGGCGGGGCAGTGTACCATGACTTGGGCAATGTGAATTTTTCTTTTTTGCGTCCTTTGCAAGCAGGAGAACACGCAGGAATAGACTTTGCTGTGTTTTTGCAGCCCATGGTGGAGGCCTTGCAAAGTTTTGGCATAGATGCTCAATGTAGCTCGCGCAATGATATTACTGTGGGGGCGCAAAAAATTTCCGGCTCGGCGCAATTACGCCGCGCAGGAAAAGTTTTACATCATGGCACCTTATTGGTAGATGTCGATTTGGATATGCTGGGCGCTGTGCTCACAGGGGCTCCTGATAAGTATCTTTCTAAGGGTATAGCTTCGGTGCGCAGTCGTGTCACCACGCTACGTGAAGTCTTGGCTGCGCAAGGGAAAAGTATGAGTATGCAAGCCATTAAAGAAAGCCTTGTGCAGCGTATTGCCCCTACCCCTATGACTTTAGACAGCCATGCCCAAGCAGCTGTGGAAGCTCTTATGCAAGAAAAGTATGCTACTGAGGCTTGGAACTATGGCGCGTCTCCGCAATTTACCGAAAAAAGGCGTCAGCGTTTTGCATGGGGTCTTGTGGAGTGCCATTTTGATGTTCGCAAAGGGCGTATTGTTCAGGTAAAAATTTTTGGTGATTTTTTTGCGCAAAATTCTGTAGAAGAGTTGGAAAGCTTGCTTTGTGATCTTGCGTATACCCCCGAAGCTCTTGCTGAAGCCTTGCAAGGTGTGCCTTTAGAAAGCTATTTTTCCGGCTGTGATGGGCAGGTGATGCTTGATTTCTTCTGTATGTTTTAGCAATCTGCTGAAAAAGGGCAGTCGGTTGAAAAAGAATAATCTACTGCGTCCAGAGTGTTGACAAAGTTTGCTGGGGGAAAACCTTTTTGAAAAAAGGTTTTCCCC
>CAYJHX010000057.1:0-8635 GCA_964369395.1 uncultured Desulfovibrionaceae bacterium | reverse complement strand
ATGGGTTGCTTCGTCGCTAAGCTTCTCGCAATTGTTGGTATTACAATGAAAATCATCAATTGTGAGCGAAGCGAAGCAATCCATCTATTTTAGCAAATGTAAGAATTATGCAAAACTCTCATATTAGCGTGCTTTAACTATCGATAAATTACACTTTTTTATAAAGTTGCTCCAAGGTGTCGAGGCATTGCTCCCAACCTTGCAAAGAATACTCTTTGTTTTGTAAATAAAGTTGCATATAACCGCTTAGTGGATGCAAAGCTTGAGGAAATTGTTGCCAAAAACCTTGTGGCAAAGCTTTATCTCCTTTAGCTCGTAAAGAATTTTTTAAATGCACACGTAGCTTTTGCCCCAAACGTATCACGCCATGGCGTAACACATGACTAGTATGAGGATGAAGATTTACAAGCTCTTCTAAAGCTTGTGTTGGAAGTATACTGTCAGAAAGAGTATGCAAATGGGCCCAAAACCATTTTTGCCAAAATTTTCCCAATAAAAGGCGTATCTGTTGGTCATCTGACAATTTCTTTAAGGGGATTAAATCATAAAGTCCTTGAGAGTCATTGTCTGCAGCGTAGATATGCAAATGAGGCAATTCAATGCGTGAGAGCTTTTGCTGCAGCTCGGAAGTTGTGAGACAGGGCGTCGTAGCGGAAGATGGAGAATTTTCCAAGAGTGTATGGGCTAAAAGGGCAATGCGTTCAGGATGCAAATAGGCGGCACAACGCTGTGGATGTAGGCAAGACTTCCAACAAGCATTACAAGAAATAGCAGGTTGTACAATTATATGTCGCGCATTTTTTTTGTTCATGCCACGTGGGCCTGTCTCCCAAGGGTTAACAGGACCAAGAGATAAATTTAAAATAGGCGTATTTACCCAAGCCGCTAAATGCATGGGCCCTGTATCTGGTGTGATGAGCAAACGCATTTTTTGCAAAATTACAGTGAGTTGCTCAAGGCTAAATTGACCGCACAGGGAAGCACCGCGCAACTGACTTAGTTGCATAGCCTCATGTCCAATGGCTACGTCGTCGGGGCCACCAAGAAAAAAAGTACGATAGCCTTTTTGGGTAAGCGAACGCGCTAAACTTGCAAAAAACTGTGCAGAGGGACGCTTTTCTTTTTCGCTAGCGCCCACAAAAATACCTATGAGATTTTCTTTTGCAATGTTGGGTAAAGCCATGCTCCAAGGAGGAACAGGGCCTTTAAAGTATTCCATGAAGTATAAATCGCTCCAGTGGAATAGATTGTATGTATTGTTATGTACAATACTTGCGCGATATAAAGGCCAATTGCCCCCTATGTAGAGATGATTTTTTTGTTTATAAAAGCCAAAACGCTGCTCGGCGTCCACTTCTCCTGCAAGAGCCATGGCATCTTCGCGATGGCTTAAGTTTATAACCATCTTATAAGATTGTGTTTTTAATTGTGCAGCGGCCCTTGGAGGAAAAAAAACTGTTTTGGGCGCCAAGTGGTGCAGCTTTGAAAAAAAACATTCTTCAGCCACAGTCCAGAGGGGATGCTCAGGATACTTTCTTTGTAATAATGCCAACAAAGGGAAAGATAAAATGAGATCTCCCATGCGTTGCATTTGTAAAATTAGTATAGGTTTTAACATAATACGTCTTTTATTTTACTTGGTGTATGCCATAAATATTGCGCATTTGTGCTAAAAGACTTTGCACCCTATGTGCCCACGTATGCTCTGCAAGAATGCGACGCCTGGCCGCTTTGGTAATAGTGTCTCGTTCTTTGGGATGGGCAAGGTAATATTGTACAAGATCAGGTATTTCTGCTTGCTCTTTATAAAAAACAATTTCTTTGTGCGGCTCTAAAAGATTATCCATTTGTTCTCGCCAATCAGTAAGCACAAAACCGTTGCAAGCTGGCGCGTCAAAAATACGCTGATTTACAGCCCCTTTCATTTGTTTGCTGGTACAATTGAAGTTAATGGCTGAAAGAGGATAAAAGGCATGAAGGTCGGTATAATAATTTAACTCTCTATGGTAAGTAAACTGTGATTTTTGTTTTGCAAAAAGGATTTTCCAACCATCATCGCCCACCAAAAGCGGAGAAAAGGGAAGAATTTGTTCTACACAGCTAGCGCGATATCTTCGTGTCGCTTCCCAAGTAAGAGCCGTTTCATAACCGAGCCTTTCTTCATTATCGGCTAAAGCTTGATACAATGCGTATTCTTTGGGGGCATTTTGCGCTAAAAATTCTACTACAGAACGATCAGAACAGAGGCTAAATTCATAAGCTGTTTTTTCAAAATTTTCTAAAATAGCAGGAGGAAGAGGCATTTGTTCTAAACGTTTTTGCACCTTATAAAGCATAGAATTGCCCACAAAAGAAATATCTCTTTTCCAAGCAGGATTTCCTTTGGTATTGGGACTAAATAGTTCAGGATTGGTTCCCAAAGGCAAATAAAATACATGTGAAAAGCCAAGCTCTTGCAAAGAAGCTATGTTGTCACTGTCCCAAGTGAACAGCGTTACCCAAGGGCTTTTTAAGTTTTGATAACTGTGCACAATAAGGTGCGGATTATCCACAAACCATGAGGCCAAAGGCAATTGGAGTTGCTCTAAAAGATCCATGAGCACGCCTTCGCGATCAATGCCTAAGTGGTTAAGCGTCAGCAAGCAATCTGGCTGAAATTCCATAACGGCTGTGAGTAACATTTTTATAAATTCACTGCTGGCTATGCTTTCATCGGGAAGTGTTAATAGCTTGTACTCAATACCCACAGATCGACAGGCATGGGCCAGTTCTCCCATGAGGAAATATTTACTGGTAATTAACAAAACACGTGGATTCGCATGGGAAAAGCGTGGTTTACGCACTTTTGCCCAAAAATTTACTGTTTGACTGGCCTGAAGGTGCTCGCGCAATAAAGAATACCATTCTTTATCAAGTCGCAGGTAAAAGGGGTGAACGATGGGAGAAAAGGGTAAGCCGCCATGTTTTTTTTGCCATTGGGTAAGAGAGCGCAATACTTCGTGGGGGTCTTGCATGTCTAACCAAAGAATGCCTTCTTCTTGTTCTGGAGAAAGGTGCTCTTTGAGGTGTTTCTTTACTTTTGTTAAAGTTTGAATGTCTGTTTCTTTATCAATAATCACCAAGGGCCCACTGTATTCTTGGCATAATTTTATAAGGGCAGATCCAAAGCCTATGCCTAAAAAAACGGGAAGCGTTTGTGTAAAATTTGTATCGGGTAGGCAACGTTCTTCACGCAATAGACCACCGGTCCCAAGCATGAAAAGGGGATTTTGCCCTAAACGCTCCACCATAATATCTGCATGGGCGTCGCCTTCTATAAAAGTAATGGTACGCATTATTTCTTTCCCGGAGTATAGGGTGTGCAAATAATTTCATTATTAACAAGGGAAAAAACCACTTGCTGCTGCATGCTTTCTATTTGGGTATAGGCTTGACCAATGGCAATTTCCACACCGGGAAAAACAATACCCATTACTACAATTTTGCAATGATGAATATGCTCTTCATCCATTTGTAGTCGAGACCATAAAGCATCACGCAGGGCAAGAAGGCGGGCGTTTTTTTTACGTATTTTATTCAGTTTTTTTGTTAAATCATTGGTAGATTCTGGCAAATGTCCCGCTACGGCATTAAGGTGGTATAAACCTGTACCAAGACTTTCTAGTTGCGAATCAATTTTTTCTAATTTTCGTATATGTTTAGGATTGTAACCTAAAAAAATACGTGTGGGAGTAGCGGCGCTATTGCCTGCGTGGTCTCCAATAAAAACCCCTTGGCGACCGTGCAAAGCACCTCCCACAAGGCGCCCTTTAATAAGCGTATTGCGGCCAGCATACAGCGTGCTGTGCATACAGTTTTTTTCTACAACAATATTACCAAGGCATTGAATTTCTGCTTTTTCCACAAAACCTACGCGAACATCTTTTTGTGCACGTAAACTGCATTGCTTGGAGCGACCACCGCGCACACCGCCGGCCACGGCAATATTTTTTCGGCCGCGAATTTTTCCCCCTTCTACCATGCCGGTGATAAGCACATTATCGCCATCGACTTCAAATCCAGCGCGTACATCTCCGGCAACGGCTGTATCGCCGCAAAAAAGAATATTGCCAGTATGAAAGCAGACATCGGAGTGTACTTTGAGCACAGGAAAAACACAAATTTTTCCTTGATCATAGGTAACATAGCCTTTGGTACTGGCCAAAAGTCTGTGCGGGTCTCTAGGGTCAATATACGTATTGACACCGTGCGGAAAAACATCTTTCTTTACAAGAAATCGTGCTTCTTTATACTTTACCGATGCAGGAGGACGAAATTCAGCGAGCAATTGTCCTGCTTTGACATTTTGCACATAGCTAAGGTCATGTAAGCTTTTTGATTTTTTCGGACTTGGTTTTAGTCTGCGCTGGCTCACATCGGGGTCAAAATGATGAAACAAATAAAAGGCCAAAACTTCCTCCAAAAATATAAAGAAAATAACAATTATTTTTATATGTGCGTATTTTTTACAATGCGTATAGTAACAGTTTATTGAAAAAATGAGCTACAAAAAATATGATAAAACGGTATTTTTATCTATTTTTGGATAGCATACAAGTACATTTTTCACAATTTGCGAGAAATATTTTCTCAATAGACTCTATAGAGAGCTCTGCACGTTTGATTTTACACTTTCAACGATTTTCAAAATTTTACGAGTAAAATTATATTTGAAAATAATTGTGCGGAGGTCTCATGTAATGAAAACAGATGCAATATTCATGCTTATTTCAAAAGTGACTAAGGGCAACTTTCATGAGATTATTGTATATTATACAGAAGTCTCAAGGTGTGGGAAAAGCTCTTCGCTATCCAAGGAAATAGTGACAGGCCCCCAATTGCATAGCTGTATATCCATATTGGCACCAAATATGCCTGAAGATACACGTAAAGGAAGGTGCACGTCAATGTCTTGGACAAATTGCGTAAAAAGAGCTTCTGCAATGTGTGGCGGGGTAGATTGCAAAAAATCAGGACGTCGACCTTGTTTGCAATGCGCATAGAGGGTAAATTGCGAAACAAGTAAAATTTTGCCTCCATGGTCGCAAACATCAAGATGAAACTTGTGTTGCGTTTCTGGGCTTTGACCAGGAAAAATGCGCAAATGCAAAAGCTTATCTATCATAGAAGACCAGAGTTTACTTTGAGGCAAGCGAGCATGGTCTTTACCTCCAAAACCTACAAGGACAAGCAAGCCGTTTTCTATGCTGGCAACATTTTTTTCTTCTACCGAAACGGAGGCGTGTTTTACTCTTTGCACCAATAAACGCATGTTATTTCTCTTCGTTTTCCGTCTTTTTTTGTATTTCTTCTTCTCGTAAAAGACGACGCAATACTTTGCCCACTACGGTTTTGGGTAAGTTTTCTCTAAATTCCACCAAGCGAGGCACCTTGTACGCAGCAAGCTTGTTGCGACACCACGCAATAACCTCTGTGCGATTTAAAGGCATATTGGGTTTTAGCACGATATATGCTTTAATGATTTCGCCGCGCGTAGCGTCAGGAATGCCCACAGCCACAGCGTCTAAAATGGCAGGGTGTTCCAACAAAACTTCATCAATTTCACGAGGGTATACATTATAGCCTGCCACAATAATCATGTCTTTTTTACGATCCATAATATGGAAAAAGCCGTCTTCATCCATGGTGGCCAAATCCCCCGTATACAGCCATCCATTGCGTAAAGCAGAGGCCGTAGCGTCGGGACGATTCCAGTACCCGTGCATTATTTGCGGACCACGTATAACAAGCTCTCCCAATTTTCCCGGAGGTAAACTTAAAGCACCGCCTTCCATATCTACAATGCGGGCATCCGTACCGGGGAGGGGCAGGCCAATGGAGCCGATTTTATGTTTTTCTAAAGATAAAGGACTTAAGTGAGTAATGGGGGAAGCTTCGGTAAGGCCATAGCCCTCTAAAATAGAGGCTCCGGTAAGCTCTTGAAAACGATGATAATGTTCTGCAGCCAATGGAGCAGAACCGGATATACAAAGTTCAATACATCGTAAATCGTAGCTGGCAAGATCTTTTTGCTGTAAAAGAGAGGCATATACCGATGGCGCCCCTGGAAAAACGGAAGGTTTATGTTTTTTGATAAGGGCAAGCACATCATGTGGTACATAGCGGGGTAAGGGCAATACTGTGGCCTTAAGCGCAGAAGGAATAATCAATCCTACCGAAAGTCCGTAAACATGAAAAAAGGGTAATAGAGCCACAAAAGAAAACTTTTTAATCTGCAAACTCTGAATAATTTTCAAAATTTGCAAGCAGTTACTGCCAATGTTTTGATGGCTAAGCATAACCCCTTTAGGAATTCCGGTGGTGCCACCAGTATATTGCAAAAGAGCAAGGCTTTGCGCAGTTATTTGTTGTTTATCGCTATAACGTTCTTTAGAGGCAAAAAGTGTTTTCCAAGGCAAAATACTGCTATCATAAGGTACAAAAGGAATATTTCCACTTCTTTTTTCTTTAAAGCGATAGATATAGTTTATTGGAAAAGAAAGTGCATCGGCAATGGAGGTAACAATATATTTTTTTACAGGAAGCTGTGCGCGTAAGGCATAGATTTTTGGCCAAAGTAAATCTAATAAAATAAAATATTTCGCGTCAGAATCGCGCAGATGATGCACAATTTCTTTTTCCATATACAAAGGGTTAACCATAACCACAATGCCGCCGGCCTTCAATATTCCCCAAAAGGTTATCATAGTTTGAGGAATATTGGGCAGCATAATGGCCACTCTATCGCCGCGTTGCAAACCTAAACGGCGCAAAGACGCTGCGAATATTTCTGCTTTCTTTTGTAACTGACGATAAGAAATTTTGGTGTTTTGGAAAATACATGCCGTTGTTGAAGGACTTTTTTTTGCCGCAATATCTAAAAAGTGAAAGAGCGGCTGTTCAAATGCAGGAATTTCCGAATCTATTCCTTCAGCATAGTGTTCAATCCAAGGGCGTGGGATTTCTTCTGAAAGGGGAGAGGATTGATTGGTCATAAGGCCTTCTTTCTTTTAAGTTATTAACTTGCTTTTTTCAGTAATGATTACATATGTTTTCATTACTGAAGTGAAACATACAAGCTCAAGCACACACAATTGATATGTTTTCCTTTCGTTTCTTTACGTCAATTGTGTGCCATTTACAAGTGCTACAGCTTTAATACCATCACCATTTCCTGTAAAGCCAAGGCCTTCTTCTGTGGTAGCTTTTACATTTACATGGCGCAAAGGAATACCTAAAAGGTGTGAAATATTTTTTTGAATAGCCACTCTTTGAGGTTGGATTTTAGGTTTTTGTGTAATAATAGTCACATCTACATGCTGAATTTGTACCTGTTCTTGACGCAATAAACGTAACACTTCTTGTAAAAGAACAGCGGAATCGGCATTATCAAAATCTTCAGAACTATCGGGAAAATGCAAACCGATATCTCCCAAGGCCGCCATACCTAAAAGCGCATCCATAAGTGCGTGCAAAAGAACATCGCCATCGGAGTGAGCCAGTACTTTTTGCCCACCGTCCATAAGTACCCCACCAAGCTTTAAGGGGCGCTCCTTAGGATTAGGAGACTGTTCGGAATTTTTTGCAAAGCAATGCACATCATAACCAAAACCGGAACAAGGCCGAAAAGTAGGAGTGTCTTGTAATTTCATAAGGTCTTCCGCATGGGTAATTTTCGTATTACTCCCTTCGCCTTCAACTATTTGCACCGGTATGCGGCATTTTTCCAAAAGGCTTGCATCGTCGGTGACATCCCAGTGTTCTTGCTCTGCTTTAGAATGCGCCTCTTCTAATACAGAACGCACAAAAGCCTGCGGCGTTTGCACAGAGAAAAGAGTATTTCGGTCTGGTGTGTGTAAAACAAAAGAATTCTGCACTTCTTTGATGGTATCCACCACAGGTAAAGCCGGAATGGCTCCCATAGCGCCTTGTTCTAGGGCTACAAATAATCTTTGTGTCAAAGCTGCAGAGGCAAAGGGGCGTGCCGCATCGTGCACAAGCACATGACTGCATTGGGGGGGGAGGGCGGCCAAACCAAGCCGCACAGAATCTTGTCTACGCGCCCCACCAGCCACCACCTTATATTGCACACCAAAAGAAGCTGTTTGCTCTCTATGTGCTAAATAATCTTGCTCGCTGGCAACATACTCTTCGGGAAAAACAAAAATAATCCCTTTAAGATAAGGAGAGCGACTTTGCGTTAGGGCAGAGTGCATATATAAAGGCATATCTTTATATTGTAAAAACTGTTTAGGAGAGCCTTGGGTTTGGTTGCGTAAGCGTGAGCCGGAACCTGCGGCAAGAAGAAGCATCCAAAGATGCAGAGGGTTTTGTTGTGAGTACATGCTATTACCTTGTGGGCTTGTCTCAAAACATGCAGAAGAGCAAGCTTCTGTTTTTGCTAAAAAAGCTGGCGAGGGAAGTACTGTTTTTTGTGTCATATTCCTCTAGAGGGTCTCACAAAAAAATTTCATTACAAGAGTCAGACTATAAGCCGGGTTCTGTCTCCGTCATGGTGACGGGAGATCGTCATTACTCTAGGAGTGTAATTACTCACACCCTCAAGCAACCTACCCGAAAGGTTTGACCGGGCCGG
>CAYJHX010000056.1:0-8753 GCA_964369395.1 uncultured Desulfovibrionaceae bacterium | reverse complement strand
AGGCGGAGCGACTGCCCCCCACACCCCACGAGGTATGTAAATTATAATTCTTTCTTGGCGTTGAACTCTTCCCACATAAGTCGCACAGTAGCACCTATAGTGGTGAATGGCTCTGGGGGAAGTCTGTTAGGCTTGGCGATCTTTTGCAAGAAAGACAAGTTTTCGCTTTCTACGCCGCAAATCCACTCGGCCACATAGTGCCCCATAAGGCAAGTCTTACACACGCCAGCACCTTCGCCAGAAGCAGAAGCGTACAAGCTAGGATGCTTTTTCACCATGAAAGGTTTGTTGTTGAAGGTTAAGTTAATCATGCCGCCGTACACGTATTCAAAGTTAACATGCTTGATTTCGGGGAAGCGGTTCTCAAAAGAACGACGCAATTTAGGAATAGCCCAACGAATACGTTGATGCGATGTGGTAAGAGAAGTAGCATAGGTAAAGCCGTTACGCACAAACACACGATTGTCGCTGGTATAACGTACAGTTGTACCGGCAGGGTGACCGGCGGTTGTTGCCCAAGGGGCTACATCTTCAAAAATGCGCATTTCGCTGTCATTCAATCGACGGGTAAAGGCGCCGTAGGAAAGTACGGGGCAAAAGGTGTTCTTGGTGATACCAAATTCTTCGATGAAGGGACCGGCAGTAACAATAACAGCCTTGGCAGATACTTCTTTACCGCTGAGCAAGGTTACACGGCCGCGAGCGCCTTCTTCAACGCGAAGCACAGGGCAATCTTCATAAATTTCCACATTGCTAGGTAAAACACTCATAACACCGCGTAACATATCGGCGGGGTTTACCATCAAGGTACCGGGGGTATACAAGGCTTTTTTGTAATAGCTTGTGCCCAAACGTTTTGCCAGCTCAGCGCCTTCATAAACTTGATAGTCGCAGTTCATTTCTTTGTATTCGGCAATTTCTTTTTCGATGAGAGCATAGCTTTTTTCTTCAGCGCAGCACAAGTACTTACCGTTGTACCAGTCAACATTTAAGTTATTGTCTTTGATGGTATCCATCAAACGCTTAATGATGAAGGTATTCAGCTTAAAGTACATGTGATTTTCTTCAAAAGAAGAACCGCCTTGGTCACCAAAGTCGTGAGGTACGTCGATGATGAAACCGGCATTTTTACCGCTATCGCTGGCGCCGATGGGCAAAGCTTCAAAAATGGCAATGCGAGCATTGGGTTGTAACTCTGCTAAACGGCTGGCGCAACCATAACCGCCGTAACCACCACCAACGATAACATAGTCATACTCAGTAGCAATATCTTTAGTATCGTTAAATTTGTGGTCTTTAAACGAGGACATTTCAAGCCAGCTTTTGCCGTTAAGTGTGGGAAAACGTTTGACGTCTTTCATAATCTTTACCTACTTTTTTGAAATTGAAACGATATATCTGATTTTGAGCCTCTTAAAGAGGCTCAAAATTACATACTACATTATCCTTGCTGAGGATGCAACACTACGCGTGCATCAGCTATGGCAAGGCCTTTTTCCCAAGCAAAAACGGGGTTCAAATCTATCTCAGCAATATCCGTCATTTCTGCGGCTAACTGAGATACGCGACACACCACTTCAGCTAAGGCTTCTTTATCGCAAGGTTTGCTACCGCGGGCGCCTTCTAACATGGCAACACCCTTGATTTCTTCAATCATTTTACGGCAAGAAGGCATTTTAACCGGAGCTACGCGGAAAGAAACATCCTTCAGCACTTCTACGAAAATACCGCCAAGGCCAAACATGACTGTGGGACCAAAAGTGGTATCGCAGCTAGCACCCACAATGCACTCTACCCCGCCAGGCAACATAGGAGTAAGCATAACCCCAAAAATATTGGCTTTGGCATCGTAATTTTTTGCATTGCTGATAAGTTTATCGTAGGCAGCGCGAGCTTCATCGGCAGATTTAATATTTAATTGAACACCGCCGGCATCGGTTTTATGCAAGATTTCCGGAGAAACAATCTTCATAACTGTAACGCCGTTAATGGTTTCCCAATGTTTGGCGGCTTCGTCAGCGCTGGTGGCCAAGTAGTGAGGCGCAAGATCAAGGCCGTAGGCACGCATCACATCGCGAGCTTCGGTTTCTACCAAGTTTACGCGATTTTCGGAACGTACTTTGTCAAAAATAGCTTTGACCTTTTCTTCACGTCCTTCTGGTAATGCAGGTACAGGAGCAGCCAACTCTTCTTGCAAAGCGGCTTTGCGCTCGCTGTAGTTAACTAAAGCACCCATGGTACGCACGGCAGCGTCTACGCCACCAAAGACAGGAACGCCATTTTCACTTAAATATTGTAAGCATTCTGGTTGTTGGGCTTGATAGATAGAATGCATAACCACAGGCTTATCGGCCTTGTTAATGCGGGCAGCCATGCTCTTAGCTACGTCCATTTCCAGCACTCTAAATTCTTCGGAAAGATCGGCATAGCCACCGTACAGACCCACGATGATAACACCGTCTACGTCTTTATCTTCCAATAAAACTTCTAAGCAGCGATCAAAAACCCACATATCGCCTTCTGGGGTACCGGCAAGGTCCACAGGGTTTTTAATGGGGCAATGGGGCATAAGAATTTCGGCAAGCTTGGCTTGAGTTGCGTCGGAAAGCACAGGGGCTTCCAATTGGAATTTTTCGCAAAAATCTGTAGCCATAACGCCGTGACCACCACCGTCGGTGAGAATGGCCATGCGTTTACCTCTGGCGGGCTTGCACTTAGAGAAAGCTTCGGCCACGTCGAGCAGCTCAATGGGGCTGTCTACGCGCACAACACCGGCTTGTTCTAAAGCGGCGTCAAAAATCTTTTCACTGCCTGCCAAGGAACCTGTGTGCGATGCGGCGGCGCGGGCACCGGCGGCACTACGGCCAATTTTAATGGCGGCAATGGGGGTTTTTAAGGAAGTTTTCTGGGCGGCGGTCAAGAATTTGCGACCGTCTTCTTCGTTTTCTACACGCAGACCTTCCATATATAACAACATAACTTTAGTAGCTTCGTCTTGTTCAACATACTTTACAAAGTCGTTGAAGCGCACATCGGCTTGGTTACCAATGGTAGCCCAGCAGCTGTAACCAAGGTTACGCTTTTTGGCATTAAAGTTGATATCAATACCAAAGTTACCGCTTTGTAAAATGAGGCTCATGGGTCCGGGGGCAAGGTCAATGATACTGGTATTGAGGCTTACAGCAGAGCTGTACATGCCCATGCAGTTGGGGCCCACAAGACGCATGCCGCCTTTACGAGCAATTTCCAACATTTGTCTTTCAATTTCTTTGCCTTCAGGGCCTGTTTCACCAAAACCTGTAGAAACAACGATGCCTGCTTTAACGCCCTTTTGTACGCACTGCTCAATGACGGGAAGAATAAATTTGGGAGAAATAGCAATAATAGCTAAATCCACAGCTTCCGGTACAGAAAGGATGTCCGGATATGTAGGCTGACCCAAGATTTCGCCGCCGGAGCGCGAAATCAAATAAATATCACCGTGAAATTTATTATCAATGAGACTTTTTGCCGTCCAATAGCCATATTTTTTAGTGTCGGATGATGCGCCGATAAGCGCCACGGACTTGGGTTTAAACAAAGGGACAAGATCAGACATTGTTTTCTCCATTTACAACTTGCGCTTGCAAGGAGGGGAAAAAGCCCCCTCCTTCAGATTAACATAGCAGTAAAGCTGTGGTTATTTCTCTACCACAACACCTATGGCAATATCAGGGCAAATAATGCCGCAAATATCGCACTTCACACACTTTTCAGGGTTGGCTTGACTTACATAGTTATAGCCTTGCCCGTTAATTTTTTTACTAATTTCAAGAACTTTTTTAGGACAAAATTCTACACACAAACCACAAGACTTGCAGCGACGTTCGTCAATAATATGGGTTTTACTAGCCATTAGCGGCCTCCTTTATGGCATCAAAACCGGCGTTGAAGGCTTTGATATTCATTTCGAGAAGGGCAGGTTTTTTCTTGCCAAGGGTTTCTGTCAACACAGCTTCGATGGTCTCACGCTTAAGCAAGCCCGTCTTAGCAATGATGGCGCCAAGCATTACCATATTGGCGCTTTTTACAGAGCCCACTTCCACGGCCATATCAGACACGGGCAAAAGCACTTGCTCAAAGCCCTCGGCTGTTTCAGGAGATTCCACCAAAGATGTATTGGTGAATAAGGTACCACCATTCACAACACCCTTAAAGCATTGAGGATAGGTAGAAAGCCCAAGGCTTACAGCCAAGTTGGCGTCTTGTTCTACAATGGGGCTACCAATGGCTTCGTCGGAAAGGATAACGAAAGCTGTGGAGTCACCACCACGTTGTTCAATACCGTAGGTTTGGGTCATAACCACTTTCAGATTTTCTTTCATGCCACCCTGACAAATAAGGGACGCAAGTAATGCAGAACCTTGTCCACCAGAGCCAGAAAACATACATTTGACCAGCATATCCGTTACTCCATTTCGTTTTTGAAAACTTCGGGTTTGAAGTAGCTGCCCATTTCACTGGCGCACCACTCATAAGCGTCAATAACGCCCTTCTTCAAACCTGTGGGACAAGGCACTATGACCTCAACAAAAGAAAATCCGAGACCCTTTACTTGACATTCAAAAGCTTTTTGAATGCTTTTCTTAGCACGCATAACGTCTTTAGGGGTGGCTACGCTTTCACGAGCCAAGTATTTCACGCCAGACATAGCACGCATCATTTCAGGCATAAGTAAAGGATACCCTTGCCAAGATACGTCACGGCCCTTGGGGCTGGTGGTGGTAACTTGCCCTTCCAAGCTGGTGGGGGACATTTGACCGCCGGTCATACCAAATACGGCATTGTTCACCATAATGGCGGTGATGGGCATGCCTTTATTGGCGGCGTGCAACATATCACTTAAACCAATGGCGCTGGTATCGCCGTCGCCAGAATAGGTAAATACGATATTATCAGGGCGAGACAATTTATACCCTACAGCAAAAGAAGCAGAACGTCCGTGGGTAGCTTCAATGGCGTCAATATCTTTATAGTGATGGGAGAAACCGCCGCAACCAATACCCACAATGGAGATGGTGCGTTCACGAATATCTAAAGTTTCAATGGCTTCTGCCACAAGGCGGGTTACAATACCGTGACCGCAACCGGGGCAGTAGGCAGTTAATTTTTCAAGGTTGAGCGTTTGCCCATATTTTTTGCTTAACTGTGTCATGGCACTACTCTCCAAGCTGACGGTTGGCTTCGGCAGTCATTTCTGCCAAGGTGTACATGGGCATATCCCCACCAGTTTTGCCGAAGAATTCTACAGGAACACGCCCGTTTACGGCAAGACGTACGTCGTCTACCATTTGACCAAGGTTCATTTCGATAACCAGAACCTTCTTCACAGAAGCGGGGATGTTGGCAAAAGCTTTTTCAGGGAAAGGCCAGAGGCTGATAGGACGAATACTGCCCACTTTTTTGCCTTCAGCACGCATATTGCGCACAAGGTCTTTGCACATACGACCGTGAATACCAAAAGCCACCACTAAAAGTTCAGCATCTTCAATGCTGTTTTCTTCCCAGCGTTGTTCTTTTTCGGTAATTTCTGCATACTTAGCACGTAAAGCTTCGTTCATGTGATAGCCGTCTTCATGAGAATAGCTACCGGTAATGAGCGCACGCTTGGGGTGATCTTTGGTACCGGTGAAGGCCCAATCAGAAGTATCAAATTCTGCAGAGTAATCGTGATAGTCAGGCAAAGTGGCTGTTTCTGTGGTTTGGGCGGTAACACCGTCAATCACAAAAAGCACAGGCGTTTTGTAGGTATAGGCCATTTTAATGCCTACAGGCACAAGTTCTGTAATTTCTTGACCATCCAGAGGAGCAAGTACAGGTACACGATAGTCACCATGACCGCCGCCACGAGTAGCCATATAATAGTTGCTTTGTGCACCCACGATATCGCCATCGCCAGGGCCCACGCGCATACAGTCAATCATAAGACAAGGAAGATTAGCGGCACACATAAAAGAAATGGCCTCTTGCATGAGAGACATGCCAGGGCCAGAACTTGAAGTAGCAGCCAAAACGCCTGTGCAAGCAGCACCGGCCAAAGCGCTGGAAACAGCGATTTCGCTTTCCATTTGCATCATTTTGCCACCGTATTGGGGCAGGATGACGGCCATGCGCTTCATAACATCCGTAGCTGGAGTAATGGGGTATGCAAAGTGATATTTCACTCCACAACGTGCCAAACTCTCAGCAAAAGTTTCTGTATTTTTCAAAAATAATGTTTCTTGTGCCATGTTAACCTCAATAGCATTGATTTTACGCTCAACGCCATGGTTTAATATTGGAAACAACAACTCCTAAACAAGAGAACCCCTTCCATCGGTAAAGTAGTTGTCTAAGCAACCCCTCTTGCGTGTAGCAACAAAGCTTACATGCGTACCGAAATGCGGTATCAAGTACCATTAATTTGCAGACTACTCGCCTATAAAAAATATGTCAATAGCCAAAAGAAATTTCTGTCAAAAAAAAGTCTTTTTCTGTCAAAAAAAATTCTTCATAGACATAATATCAAACAATTACAAGCGAAAACTATTGCATACTTTACCTTTCTCATGTTTTTGATGCAAAAAAATATTCGTAACAAAAAAAAGCTTTTTTTATTGTTTGATATTTTTCTTTTCACCAGATATTTCATTTTTTTTCGCGAAAGAATACTTTTATAAACACAGATAACACGTTAAATTTATAAATTTTTCCAAATACGCACAGCAAAAAAAGCTAAAAGTTAGAAAAAAATGTCCTAAAAAAGGCGAAAAGTCATTGACACAGAACTCCAAGCCGATTAAGCTCTATGCGTGGTATATAATACCGTAATGCGGTACATACTGTCATACGGTCATTTGATACCATAAAAATACCAGAGGAGGCGGCACGGGTTTTAAGCGCATCTATCTGATTCTTTAAAAGTAGTAGCAGCCTATTAAAAACAATATGCTTCAAAAAACTTTTTTATAAGCTGATGATCAGCACGCGCTTTGGCAGAAAAGCCCATGTCACTTAAGAAGAGGAGGAAAACTTTCAAAAGTCATAGTCCTACTGCGCAAGCAGTAAACGCGTGTAATTGATAAGGTTAAATAGCATGCATTAGCATCGTATTTCCCTGTAATGAAGAATGTTACAGGTCCATGAGTCATTTTAGTGGAGGTTCGTAATGGAAGCCGTACAAAAATTAAGTTTTGAAGATGCCCCCTTTTCCCCCATACACAAAAAAGTCGTGTATGGTACCTTTATGGGACAAATTTGTGATGGATACACCCTAGGTATTGTGGGTATTGCTTTAAGTTATGCCGCAGGCCCCCTTGGCCTTACAAGTTTTTGGATGGGACTTATTGGCGCAGGTTCCATGTTTGGTTTGCTTTTTGGCAGCCTTTTTACCGGTATCATAGCCGACAAAATTGGTAGAAAGCCCCTATACATTGCCTTAATGTTATGCTCAGCTTTAGTGGCTGTCTTACAATTCTTCCTTTCCGATCCTCTACATCTTGTTATGGCACGCTTTGCCTTAGGCGTTTTGATTGGTGCTGACTATACCGTGGGTATTGCTCTGCTTAGCGAATGGAGCCCTGAAAAATCGCGTCCTAAAATTTTAGCATGGTTACTCATGTTCTGGACCATAGGTTACTGTATTTCTTACATCATCGGCTTCTTCATGGACGGCATTGGCGACGATGGCTGGCGCTGGGTACTTTGCACCTCTGCTGTGCCTGCTGTGATTGCTTTATTCTTGCGCCTCGGCACACCAGAATCTCCCAAATGGCTCACCGCTATGGGGCGTGGGCAAGAAGCCATGGCTCTTGTACAAAAATACCTCGGTGATTTTGGCCCGGCCAAAGAAGAAGAAAAAGTGGAAAAAGCCTCTTGGATGGAATTGTGGGCTCCTAAGCAATGGCGCGCTACTGTAGTATCCGGCGTATTCTTCTTTGCCCAAGTATTACCTTTCTTTGCCATCAGTATCTTCGTGCCCTTAGTGCTTACCAAGATGAACATCCAAAACCCCCATGCTTCCGGTGTATTATACAACGTTTCCACCATTGTAGGTGTGCTTTTTGGTATTTGGCTCTTCAATATTATTACTCGTCGTGCTTATCTTTTATGGACATTCTACTTGGCCGCCGTTATCTTGGCTGTCATGATTGTTTGGACAGGCATGCCACCTATGATGGCCATGATTATGGTTTGCGCTTTGGCCACCATTTTGGCGGTATCTATTGTGCCTGAATTTGCCTATCCACCAGAATTGTTCCCCACCAAGTTACGCGCTTCTGGTGTAGGCCTCACCATTGCCATTAGCCGTATTGGTGCCGGTGGTGGTACCTTCCTTTTGCCCATCATTACCGAACAATTCGGCATTTCTGCCGCCCTCTGGTGCTGCGTAGCTACCTTGTTGTTTGGCGGTGTCATTTGTCACATGTGGGCTCCTGAAACATCTGGACGCTAATAAAAATTTTATAGCACCATTATTAAAAGGGGAAAATCTTTGCAGATTTTCCCCTTTTTTTTGTTCTAAAACTCTACGCCGTTCTTTAATACTTCTGCATACTTAATACACCTACACAATTAAAAAATCATGGATGCTTTGCTGTCCATTTGCGTAATTGCTCATTCTTCGCAAACGCAAACGCCTTCGGCGCCCGTTGGGTGGCTGCTTCGTCGCTTCGCTTCGTTCGCAATGACTTGGTATTACAACGAAAGTCATTGCGAGCGAAGCGAAGCAATCC
>CAYJHX010000055.1:0-8800 GCA_964369395.1 uncultured Desulfovibrionaceae bacterium | reverse complement strand
CGCAATGACTTTCTTTGTAATACCAAGTTATTGCGAGGAGCGCAGCGACGAAGCAGCCACCCAACGGGCGCCGAAGGCGTTTGCGTTTGCGAAGAATGAGCAATTACGCAAATGGACAGCAAAGCATCCATGACTTTTTAATTACGCAGAGGTTTCTAAACAAGAATATCTTTAAAAAGATTGCAATAAAACGCTTCGTAATATTTTTCAAGATGATTTTGAAAAAGAAGCAAATCATCATCGCTTGGCAAATAATGCCGCCATTATTTTATAGCCACTTCAATATGTACTTTAAGTCGCTCTTCCAATTCAGCAATACGTTGTCTTTTTTGATTAAGCAAGTATAAAGCCAATTCGGCAAAAGAGGTTTCATACACAAACTTTCCACCTTGGGCGCTACGTCCTTTACGTTCCATCTCACAAAGGGCTTGTAAAGCTTGCCATTCTAGATTGCGCCTTTGCCCTGTACCACGACAATGAGGGCAAGGCTCCATGGTAATGGCCAAAGCAGAAGAACCTGTACGTTGACGTACTATTTCCAACAAGCCAAACGAGGACATACGGGCTACGTCGTGTCTTGCACGATCACTTTTCATGGCATTGCGCAAAGTTTTTTCCACTTCACGAATATGACTTTTATCGCGCATCTCAATGAAGTCAATGACAACCTGACCGCCGATATCTCGCAATTTTAAATGTCTAGCAATGGCCTCTGCAGCCTCGATATTGGTCTTAAGGGCCATAGATTCAAAATTTCCTTTGCCAGAAATTTTGCCGGAGTTAATATCAATGGCCATGAGGGCCTCGGTTTGGTCAAAGACAAGGCGTCCACCGGAAGGTAAAACCACCTCACGAGCATAGATTTGTTCAAGCTGCCTTTGCATATTGAAACGTTCCCAAAGGGTTTGACGCACATCAGCATGCACACGCACCAAGTCCTTTTTTCGCGGAAAGAGCAAGGTCACCATTTCACGTAATGTTTCTGCCCCTTCATTACTATCTACCCATACTTCAATAACATCATCGGTAAGATAGTCACGAATAGCGCGTTCAGCTAAGCTTGATTCTCTATAGAGTAAGGCCGGTGCCGTTTCGCTAACGCCACGCTTGCGTATTTCACGCCAGACCCTTTTTAAGTATTGCAAATCACTTTTAAGTGTGGTCTTGGTGGTACCTGCGCTGGCAGTACGTACAATAACTCCAAGACCTGTACCGGGATCTATGCCTGTCATAAGCTCACGTAAACGAGCGCGTTCTTCATCACTGTCTACTTTACGAGATACACCAATTTGCTCTTGCCCCGGCGTTAATACTAAAAAGCGCCCCGGCAAAGAAAGCCATGTGGTGAGAAAAGCCCCTTTATTTCCTGTGGGTTCCTTGACTACCTGTACAAGAATCTCTTGCCCTGGTTTAATAATTTTTTGTATAGGAGGGAATTTTTTTCCCTTCACATATTCGTGATGCGATTGATAATATTCGGGATGAATTTCATCTATTTGTAAAAAGCCATTTTTATGGGCCCCATAATTTACAAAGGCCGCTTGTAAATTGGCATCAATATTATTCACAACACCTTTGTAAATATTACCCTTGGTTTTTACTTGGTGTAACATCTCCAAATAATATTCTTGAACAATGCCGCTTTCTACCAAGGCAACCTCTACCTGTTCGCCTTGTACCATAGAAATAAACATCTTGCGTGTTTTAGAATCTGCAGATTTCTTCGCTGCAGCCATGCGCGCCGTACGGCTAGATTTACCTACATTTACCGCTGCAGGAACCTTTGGTTGTAAAGAAGTATCTTCTTCAATATCACTTTCATCAACACTTTGCTCTTGAGCTGTCACAGAAAGAGGACGCTTTTTACCACGTTTACCTCTTCCGCCTCGACGTCCACGCCGACTTTTTGAGGCATTTTCTTCTCTTTGTTCTGTAGCGTCTTCTGTGGATGGTGTTGTATCTACGCTTTCTAGTGTTTTTAAAGAAGACGGTTCAGGTGATGCATGCTCCACCGTAGGTAATTCATTCTCTAAATCTATAGAAGGAGATACCGTTTCTTTTATGGTCTTCGCTTTAGAAAGACGACTAGGACGACGCCCCTTTTTGTTCTCTGCTTCTACAATGGGCATATTTTGCCCTGTAGTTTCATCAAAAGATGATGGAGGAGTAGGAACCTCTTGTGTACTATATTCTTCTACAGCCTGTGTAGGCACATTTTTCTTGGGGCGCCCTCTACGTGCGGGTTTTTTAATCGTCGAAACAGTACTAGCAGAACTTTCCAGTGAAGAATCATCTTTTACGGAAACTTCTTTTACAACAGTACCTTGCGTTGTTTCTTCTTCATTACCCTGTACATGTTCTGATACATCCGAAGAAGAAGTACTTTTCTTTTTTGTAGCTATTTTTTTGTGCGGTGTTTTTTTGGGACGCGAAATTTTGGGCTTAGCAGTAACCTCTTCCTTCTCAAAAGAGACGTCTACAGGGGCTACCTCATTCTTCAAGCGTTCTTCAAGTGAATCTTGAACCTTTGCTCCAAGAACTTGTTTACGGGGACGGGGAGTTTTTTTCTTTTCGGCAGAGGAAAAAGTTTCCTCTTGTGGCAGTGCTGTTTTTTTTTGCTTAGAAGTAGTTGATTTACTTTTCTTTGGCACAGATGCAACGGTATCGGAGGCGGGCTCCATATCATTAGAATGCTCAACAGTCATAAAAATCCTTTAGGATGAAATTTCCCAGTAGTTTTTCCACATACTGAAGGTGGGCACGTATCTAAAACAATAGGCCTTATATATTTGGCATGTGCATAGGTAAAAAAGCACGATGAAGTATTTTTAAAAAAAAAGCAAGTTATTACCTGCCCTCTACGCCCTACTCTGCGCATTCTCTCTACATATTGAGACCTCTGCACAATTATTTTTAAATATAGCTTTAGGGTTAAAATTTGAAAATTTGTTCAAAGTGTAAAATAAAGCGTGCAGAGGTAAAGGCACAAAAATCAATCGTTTAACGGCGAAGCAAAGCTACGCCTATTCTTGATTTTTGGTCGCATTGACTAACGTCAATGCTCCATGAGCCCCTACGCAATGAATTGCGCAGAGGTCTCATATTGTGACATTGCTATTATAGCTGCCGATTAAAAAATCATTTTCCTGCAGACTAATGCCTTCTGGCTGCCTACTAGGCAAAGACGAGCACACATTCCTTACTTTCAGAAAAATAGAGGGAAAAGTATTCCCATTTTCCCCTAAAAAACTTCCTTTTTTACCCTACATTTTTTGCCTAGTTTGTTTTTTAATTTTATAACATACTATATTTAAAAACTAAAATATGTTTGGCACACCGATTGCTATAGCTAAAGTACAGCTTAAACCCCTCAAGGAGGTGCATTATGTCTTTGGTCGTTAACCACAATATGATGGCGATGAATACCGCCAGAAATTTAAACATCCACTATGGTAATCTTTCTCAATCAACCGAAAGGCTCTCGTCCGGCCTTCGCATTAACTCCGCAGCTGATGATGCAGCTGGCCTTGCAATCCGCGAATTGCAACGTGCAGACATTGCAAGCCTTAACCAAGGCGCCCGCAATGCTAACGACGCCATCTCAATGATTCAGACCGCTGACGGCGCTTTGCAAACCATTGACGAACAGCTCATTCGTATGAAAGAGCTTGCCACACAGGCCTCAACTGGTACCTATGACTCAACACAACGTCTCATGATTGAGTCGGAATATCAAGCCATCGCGTCTGAAATTACCCGTATTGCAAACGCAACAGATTTCAATGGTATTAAATTGCTCGACGGAACACTTTCCGGTGCCCACAACGGTAATGGGCTCAAGTCTACTGGCGCCATGAAGGTTCACTTTGGCACCGGTAACGATAGTGCCGAAGACTACTATTACATCAAGATTGGCGACTCTACCGCTTCTGCCTTGGGCCTTGGTATTAGTAGTACCCCAGGAGATGCCGGATACTCCATATCCACGCAATCACAAGCGCAGGCGTCCCTTGTAGCCATTACCGAAGCTATTGTCTCTAAAGACAAGATTCGTGCGCACCTTGGTGCTCTTCAGAACCGTCTTGAAGCAACCATTAGTAACTTAAATATCCAGGCGGAAAATTTGCAAGCCGCCGAATCACAAATCTCGGATGTGGACGTTGCCACTGAAATGACAGAGTTTGTGCGCAACCAGATCCTCACCCAGAGCGCGGTAGCCATGCTATCGCAAGCTAACTCACTGCCAAAGATGGCACAGCAGCTTATTGGCGGCTAGTAGACCATCTTATATATAGGCTGTGGCAGACCAAAGACGGGAGGCCTGGAGCATGACGAACTCCAGGCCGGTCTGAAAAAAGGTCTTGGTCACAAAGTTCACAGCCAGCGGTAGTGGCGAGTATATATGAGCATGTACACTCTGCAAGAGTTGTGCCCACGTCAAGGTAGCAAAAAATGCTCGTGTATAATGTTTTTCGAAAAGTTTTAGGTGTGTACTCCCCCAACCTTACTTATTGCACAAAGGCTGGGCGAGGGAAAATCCTACTACATACTATTTGAAAAACTAGAGGCTATCGAGAGCTACACGTGCAGCTTCTTGTTCTGCACGTTTGAGGCTTTGGCCTTTGGCAAAAAATACTCGCCCATCGGGCAGGGTAAGACGCACTTTATATTCTTTTGCGTGTTCTGGCCCACTACTCTCTTGTAGCACATAGATCGGACGGTCTTTGTGTATACGTTGTATGGCTTCTTGTAATTGTGTTTTATAGTCTTTACGAAGATTTTGATCCACATGCACAGGCCAGTGGGCAGAAAAAATATGTGTCACAACGGCGTAGGCGGCGGTATAGCCCCCGTCTTCGAAAATAGCACCAAGTACAGCCTCAAAGGCATCGCTTAAAACAGTATCTCTTTGACGCCCACCTTGGCTTTCTTCGCCTTTTCCAAGACGCAGATATTTATCAATGTGAAGTTCACGGGCAATGTATGCAAGACTTTTTGCAGATACAAGTGCAGAACGTGTGCGAGTTAAATCCCCTTCTCGTACATGGGGAAAACGGGTAAAGAGCGCCCACGAAACGCAAAGTTCAAGTACGGCATCTCCCAAAAATTCTTGGCGCTCGTTGTGCTCGCCAGTCTGCTTACTTTCATTGGCCCATGAACTATGGGTTAGTGCTGTTTCCAAATATCGTACATGTTTAAATGTATAGCCGATTTTTTCTTGTAATTCCAAACATCCTTTCATAGCACCTCTTTGCAAAAAAGTATGACAATTAAAAAAATGCATGCATTTTGCCTTCACTTTTCGAAAGCATTTACATACCCTATATAATATTACGGTTTCTCAAAATTTAGTCTTTTTGTCAAAGCTTAAAATACAGAGTCCAATAAAAACTTTCGCCAAATTATTCCATTATTCCATTTTTACCTTGACAGCAAGGCTTGCTATGTCTACCTACAAGGACACTATTTGTAAGGAGATTAAATATGGCTGAAGATATTCGTTTGTTCAAACTTGTCACAGGAGAGGTCGTCATAGGAAATTATGACGCCAATACTGATTCCATCAGTGAAGTAGCTCAATTACAAAGCGCCCCCTTAAAACAAGGTGGCGTACAACTTATGATTATTCCTTACGGTGTTCCTTTTGAAAATACCCTTTGCGGTACCATTGAAGGTAAAAACATTATTTATCGCTATCAAGAAACACCTCAAGAAATTAAAGCAAAATATCTGGAAGTAAGCGCCAATATTACGGCTCAAGGCGGCATGGGTAAATTGCAATTTGGCGTAAACCCTCCACCAGCTCAAGAAAAAGTTGTAAAAAACTAATTTTTTCTCAATAAAGTATGAGGGAAAGTGCACTTAACCGTACTTTCCTTTTTTAAAAGAGTCCTGCATAATTATTTTGTACACATTTTTTCAATGGTGTAAAAATGCGTACCTCAAATACTGTGCAGGAATCTTTTTTCTTAAAAGGATTTTATTATGCGTGAATTTTTGCCCATTCTCCCAAGACCAAGCCGTTATTTAGGCATTGAAGAAGGCGCTATACATAAAGACAGTACACAATGCCAACTCCGTATGGCTTTGGCCTTTCCCGATACTTATGAAGTAGGCATGTCCTACCTTGGGCAAAAAATTCTCTATGGTATCATGAATAGTCATGAAACATGGTGGGCTGAGCGCGTCATGGCCCCATGTCGTGAAACGGCACAAATCTTACGAGATAATAATACCCCGCTTTGTACTCTTGAATCCGACACCCCTCTTCAAGATATGCACCTCATAGGCTTTTCACTTACCCATGAATTGGCCTATACCAATGTGTTGTATATGCTAGACTTAGGGCATATTCCCCTACGAACTCAAGAACGCTTTGGTAACAATGACGATCTTTTTGCCTATCCCATCATTATTGCCGGGGGTGGTGCCACGCTAAGTGCAGAACCTTTGGCTCCTTTTATGGATATCATGGTACTTGGCGAAGGGGAAGAAACTCTCACAGATATTGCGCAGCTTTTAGTTAAAGCACGCACAGAACAATGGCGTCGTGCACAATTTTTAAAAGAAGCACGTCACATCCATGGTGTATATGTTCCTTGGCTTTTTACTGAAAATGAAGACGGTTCTTTAACACCACGTTTTTCTGATTATACCAAAGTTTATCGCCGTATTGTAAGCGATATACATAAAGCGCCATATCCTGTACAGCAAGCTGTGCCCATTGGGGCAGTACATAATCGTCTTTCCTTAGAGATTGCCAGAGGGTGTACCCGTGGCTGTCGCTTTTGCCATGCGGGTATGGTGTATAGACCCGTTCGAGAGCGTTCTCTAGAAGATATACAAGATATATTAAATCAATGTCTTGCCAAAACAGGTTTTGATGAAATTTCTTACCTTTCTTTAAGCACAGGGGATTTTTCTGCCCTAAAAACTCTCTTCATGAGTACCATTGATCGCTGTGCTGAAGAACAAATTTCTGTTTCTTTACCTTCCTTACGTGTAGGTTCCATCGATGACAGCATTATACAACGTATGGCAGGCATACGCCGTACCGGTGCCACCTTGGCTCCTGAAGCTGGCAGTCAACGCCTGCGCGATGTTATCAATAAAGGTATTACAGAAGAAGAACTTCTTTTACATATTCAAAAACTTATGGAACACGGCTGGCAACAAGTTAAGTTATATTTCATGATTGGCTTACCCACAGAAAACTACGAAGACCTAGACGCCATTGTAGAACTGTGTCGCAAAGTACGCGATGCCGGAGGGCCTGGAGCGCCACGTCTACAAGTCACAGCGGCCATCTCCCCCTTTGTGCCTAAGCCCTTTACCCCCTTTCAATGGGAGGCACAGCTTACCTTAGAAGAAATTCATACAAGAATTCAATATTTGCGCGATGCTTTCAAAACACAAAAATGCTTAAAAATGCGCTGGCACGAACCAAGCATGAGTCATCTAGAAGGTATTCTATCCCGTGGAGATAGAAAACTTGCCAATGTAGTAGAAAAAGTTTATCACGCCGGAGGCATCTTCTCTTCTTGGGTAGAAGGCTTTAGCCTTGAACCTTGGCAAGAGGCTTTACAAGAATTTGGATTAAACGCAGCAGATTATATTGGACCCCGTCCTTTAGACACAGCGCTTATTTGGGATCATCTTGATTGCGGTGTTAGCAAAGAATTTTTACGTAAAGAGCATGCACGCGCCTTGGCAGAAAAAGTTACCGACGATTGTCGCTACCATGCTTGCAGACAATGTGGCGTTTGTGATACCAAAGCCGGACCTTCACGCTTGCCCAAAGAACAAGGTACAACTATTACTCCAGCGCTAAATCTACCAGCACGCGACCAAGAAGCACATAAACCTCGTGTAGACGCCGATGGCAAACTGATACTTCCCCCTAGAGTAAAAGCTGCCCCACCGGCCATTGCTGCAGAATTGAAAGTAAAAGCCGTAGAATACCGTGTGTGGCATAATCGTTTGGGACTTTCTGCTTTTTTAAGTCAATTAGAACTTCAAGCCATCTTAGAGCGCTGTTTACGGCGTGCACAACTTCCCATGACTTTTTCTCAAGGTTTTCACCCTCTACCGCTCATTTCCTTTGGTAGAGCTTTGCCAGTAGGTGTTGGGAGCCAAGCAGAATGGTTTGCTATAACTTTACGCCAACATATTTCTGCCGCTGAAGTAGCTGAACGTCTTCAAGCGCATTTGCCACGGGGCATGCAAGTCATTGATGTACTCCCCACCACCAAAGCTTTGCGCACAGAGCAAGCTATACAAGAAAAATTTTGCCTAATTTACACGGGTCCAGAAAAAAATCTAGACAACTTTTTACAAACGTGGCATTCTTTTCTTGAAAAGCCACAAGTGCTTTGGACAAAGGAGGGCAAAAAAGGCCCTCGAACCATAGACATTCGGGCTTTTATTACTGAGGCAGATGTGGACTCGCAACACAGAAAGGTTGCATTTACAACTAATTGGCAGCAAGGATATCTCTCTCCACTCTCCCTTGCACTTGCCGTATTAGGGCAAGATTTCTTGATGCATGTTTATTTAGAAAAAACGGAACAGGTATTTGCTGATGGAGGCATCTACCCACAGAAGCCTTGAGGTTTAGTATGGCGACAAGAACAGTTTTTACAGAGGACATTCCCTTTTCATTGCGGTTAAAATCTCTTACCAACGACGAACTTTTAGATATTTGGGCAGAAACCCAAGAATTAGAGCGCGTATTACGCGAAGAATGGGGTGCAGATGTAGAACTTGCCTTTGAGTATGAAAAATACATCATACTAGAATT
>CAYJHX010000054.1:6679-8858 GCA_964369395.1 uncultured Desulfovibrionaceae bacterium | reverse complement strand
GCCCGTTGGGTGGCTACTTCGTCGCTGCGCTCCTCGCAATGACTTGGTATTACAATGAAAGTCATTGCGAGCGAAGCGAAGCAATCCATGTATTTTAGTGTTTTTTAGAATTATGCAGAGAACTCCAAACTGCTAAAAATAGATTTTTACATAAAAACCTCTAAGCAATGAAAGAGGTTTGCAAACTTCAAAGAATTATTTCGCTAATACCTCAACAGTTGTTTCGGCTATTTGCAATTCTTCATTGGTAGGTATGATTATTACGGGGATTTTTGACTCTGGCGTGCTGATGATACGTGCACCGCTACGACGGGTATTGTTTTCTTCTTCGTTAAGTACGATACCCAAGGGTTCTAAACCTTCAATAACACCAGCACGTACAAATTCGTCGTTTTCTCCAATACCTGCGGTAAACACAATGGCATCCACGCGACCCAATAAGAAGAAATAAGCGCCCAATTGCTTTTTAATGCTGCGGGTTAACATATTAAAGGCCAGCTCAGCCTTGGTATCGCCTTGTTCGCGTTTGGTGTGGATATCGCGCATATCGCTCATTCCACAAATGCCCAGCAGGCCGGATTTCTTATTCATGAGGGTATCCACTTCTTGTGTGGAAAGACCCATTTTATCCATCATAAAGGGTACAATGGCAGGGTCAATGGTACCACAACGGGTGCCCATCATGAGGCCTTCGAGAGGGGTTAAACCCATGGAGGTATCGGCGCATACGCCATTTTTCACGGCAGAAGCGGAAGAACCATTACCAAGGTGCAAGGTAATGGAATTCAGTTCGGCTTGGGGCTTGCCCAAAAATTCAGCAGTCTTTTTAGCAATATACTTATGAGAAGTACCATGGAAGCCATAGCGACGTACATTGTGCTTTTCGTACACTTCGTAAGGTAAGGGGTAAATATAGGCTTCTGGGCTCATGCTAGAGCCAAATTCCGTATCAAACACACCTACGTTAGGCACACCTGGCAAAAGTTTTTCGGCCACTTCAATGCCCATAAGATTGGCAGGGTTGTGTAAAGGACCTAAAGGAATATATTTACGCACAATTTCTTTGGCTTTATCATCCATAAGCACAGGCTGCTTAATATCTTCCCCACCGTGTAATACACGGTGCCCAATGGCGGAAATTTCAGAGATATCTTTAATAACACCTTTTTCAGCGTCGGTAAGCAAACGAATAACTTCTTCCATACCTTCTACGTGAGTGGGAAAAGCTTTTTCTAAAACAATTTTTTCTTCTTTATCGCTATCGGGATAAAGCTTGTGGGCAAGCTTGCCCATGCTGGCGCCAATGCGCTCTACAATACCGGAACAAAGAACGCTTTTATCTGCCATTTCAAAAAGTTGATATTTGCAAGACGAAGAACCTGCGTTGATAACCAAAATTTTCATGCTTACCTCTTATTAGAATATTACATTTTTGTGGGGAAGGGAGTCCCCGTTCAGACATACGATATTTGTCTAGCTCGTTTCTTGCTTACGACTACAAGCTCTTTGGATCGATTTGTTAGCGCCAAAAAGGGGGCTCCCTCCCCTTCTTCTTTTCCTGAAGCGCCCTTTTTGTTTCAACAAAAAATTTTGAAAAAAGCGGTGTCGAAGTTTTCTGCTACTGGAAAGCTTATCTTCACAATTTATTGCATAAAATCTTTACTACGCTCAATAGTTCACAAAAGTGAATATGCGAAGCCCTGTATATTGTCAATATTGCAAAATTGCAAAGGATGTATGCAATATTAAAACAATAAAATGCTTTTTTAAGAGAAAATTTTGCGAAAAATGTATCACAAGCGTTTTTCCAAAAAACACATAAAAAATTCTGTATAATTCTGATATTTTAATAGTTTTTAGAATTATACAGATACCACATATAAAGCGCATTTTGGGAGGGGATGGGGGGGGGCGAAAGGAGAGCCCTTTTGAGCACTAGCAAAAGGACTCCCTTCCCCCACAAAAAAATTAATACATCATTTGCTTACATGTTAACTGTTTGCCTTTTCGGCGGCAGCTTGAATGGCAGTAATAGCCACCGTATTAATAATGTCCGGAACTGTGCATCCACGAGACAAATCATTAACGGGTTTATTTAAGCCTTGCAAAACAGGACCAATGGCAACGGCATTGGCGGCGCGCTGTACAGCTTTATAGGTATTATTTCCTGTATTTAAGT
>CAYJHX010000054.1:0-6579 GCA_964369395.1 uncultured Desulfovibrionaceae bacterium | reverse complement strand
ACGGCATTGGCGGCGCGCTGTACAGCTTTATAGGTATTATTTCCTGTATTTAAGTCGGGGAAGATATATACAGTGGCTTTGCCGGCCACCTTGCTATCGGGTAATTTGGTGCGAGCTACTTCGGGGTCTATGGCGGCATCGTATTGTAAAGGACCTTCCAAGAGTAAATCGGGGGCCATTTCTTGGGCAATTTTTACAGCATCGGCCACTATTTCTACGTCAGCACCCTTACCGGAAGTACCTGTGGAATAGGAAAGCATGGCTACGCGCGGTTCAATGCCAAAGACTGAGGCTGTGTGAGCCGAAGCTATGGCAATTTCTGCCAATTGCTGTGCGGTGGGGTTAGGGTTAACTGCGCAGTCGCCAAAGGCAAGCACCCTGTCGCTAAGGCACATTAAAAATACTGAAGAGACAATGGAGCAATTGGGCTTTGTTTTTATAAATTCAAAGGCTGGGCGAATGGTATGCGCTGTGGTATTAACAGCGCCAGAAACCATGCCATCGGCGTCATTTTTATAAACCATCATGGTACCAAAATACGTGGTATCGGACATGCGATCTCGGGCTTGTTCTTCGGTAATGCCTTTGGCTTTACGCATTTCATAATATGTTTGCACATAATCGTCAAAATCTGGCGAAAGATTAGGCTGAATAATACGCGCCTTGGACATATCAAGGCCCAATTCCGCAATGCGTTTACCTATGCGATCCGCATTGCCAAGCAAAATTATTTCTGCAACATCTCGACGTAAGAGGGCGTCGGTGGCTTGTAAAATACGCTCTTCTTGTCCTTCAGCCAGTACAATACGCATTCTAGCTTGGCGGGCATGCTCGATGAGGTCAAACTCGAACATCATGGGAGTAACTCTGGTAGGTTTATCCGTAACGAGGCGCTTGCTAATTTCCTTGGCATTGACATTACGCTCAAAAATACCCAACGCTGTGTTGATTTTTTGGGTATTGTCTGGCTCTATGCGGCCGTACAATTGCGAAAGAACACTGACGGTTTTATAGGTATGGTCGTTGGTAAGTAAAATGGGCACGGGCACCCCTGTCCAGCCTTCTAAAAGTTGATGCACATTGGCTGGCAAGCGAATACCACCGGTAAGCAATACTCCCGAAATATCATGATAGGCTGATGACACGCGCGAAGCTAAAGAGGCCAAAACAATATCTGTACGATCGCCGGGGGTAATAATAAGATTACCATCGTTGATATAGTCTAAAAAATTATGCACTTGCATGGCAGCAATAAGGTATTCCCCCACAAGAGCGTCCATACGGTTGGCTCCATACAATACTTCGGCATTAAGCCACTTGGCCACATCGCTCATGGTGGGTTTACCAAGGGAAGGTTCATCGGGCACGGTGTAGATAAGAATTTCTTTTTCTCCTTGCCCGCGTGCCAAGGCTTCACGCAAATCGCTCTTTTCTGTTTCACTGCAATCGGCTCTATTAACAATGATGGATAAGACATCGACACGCTTAGCATCTAATTGATCAATAACAGTTTTAGAGCTCTCGATGATGGCGTCAATGCTTTTACTATGTCCGCTAGCCACAACCATGACCACGGCGCCAAGGTTTGCGGCAATATCGGCATTGAGTTCAAATTCAAAGCTGGCGTCTTGCCCTATGAAGTCGGAACCTTCACAAAGCACAAAATCGTGCGTTTCCATAAGGCTATGGTATTTTGCAATAACATTTTGGATAAGTTGATTGCGCTGGCCATGGTTGATGAGATGGCGCGCTTCATCTAAAGTATAGGCAAAGGCATCGGTATAACTTTGGTTGAGCTTAAAATAGCTACACATAAGGTCAATATCGTGATCTTTGTCATCAAAAATGGGCTCATTGATAATGGGACGAAAAAACGCAACCTTGCGCATATTGCGGGTAAGAAGCTGCATCATACCAAGCACTATGGCAGACTTTCCAGAACGTGATTCGGTGGCAGTAATATACAGACTTTTATACATGACAATACCCATCCAAAATGGTTAAAATATCGGGTTAAATGTTATATTTTTCACATTGTATGACAAAAAATAAACCTCCGCGTACTATTTTTTCATGATTTTGCAGAGGTCACAAATGTAAAGTTATTTGGAAAGGGGGTCTGGGGGAAGAATCTTTTCAAAAAAGATTTTCCCCCAGCAAATTACAAAACTTTCCCCCAGCAATCTTTAGTCTTCAATACCGGGCAAGCCAGCTAGCAATGTATAGTGCTTATAGCGCTTCATATATTGCTTTTCTAAGGTAGCTTTAAGCTCTGCAGAAGCTTCTGGATCAATTTTATCCAAAGCGGCATAGCGCATTTCACCCATGATGAATTCATTTAAGGTGCCATCAGGTTCTTTGCTTTCCAAAACGAAGGGGTTCTTACCTTCATCGGCAAGCTCAGGATTGTAGCGATACAAAGGCCAATATCCGGAAGTTACGGCATGTTTGCCTTCTTCCATGGTCTTGCCCATACCCTTGCGTATGCCTTGGTTGATACAAGGTGCGTAAGCAATGATGAGGGAAGGCCCTTTGTAGGCTTCAGCTTCGCGGAAGGCTTTAAGCACTTGGTTTTTGTCGGCACCCATGGAGACAGAAGCCACATAGACATAACCGTAGCTCATGGCCATGGCGCCGAGGTCTTTTTTACCGATGCGTTTGCCGGCGGCAGCAAATTTAGCAATGGAGCCCAGCGGTGTGGCTTTAGAAGCTTGACCACCGGTATTGGAGTATACTTCGGTATCCATAACCAACACATTGATATCTTCGCCAGAGGCTAAAACGTGATCAAGACCACCGTAGCCAATGTCATAGGCCCAACCGTCACCGCCAAAAATCCACATGCTTTTCTTGGTGAAGAGATCGTCCATATGCCAAATTTCGTGGGCAAGAGGATGGTCTACATTGGTAAGACTGCCAAGAATTTGCATACCGAATTCTTTAGAAGCGGTAGCGTCTTCCATATTTTCCAACCAGCCCTTACAAGCGTCTACAAGCTTCGTATCAAGGCCTTCTAATTCTAACAAAGCGTTAATGCGATTGGCAAGGTTGTTGCGGCGTTGTTGATAGGCCATTTCCATACCAAAGCCAAATTCGGCGGCGTCTTCAAAGAGGGAGTTACCCCAAGCAGGGCCGTGACCGTCTTTGTTGGTGGTATAAGGCGTGGTGGGAGAAGAAGCGCCCCAAATGGAAGAACATCCCGTAGCGTTGGCAATAATCATACGATCGCCAAACATTTGGGTTAAGAGCTTTACATAGGGGGTTTCGCCACAACCAGCACAAGCGCCAGAGAATTCGTGTAAAGGCTGTTGCAATTGCGAACCCTTCATGGAATCGCGAGGCAATATATCGTCCTTGAGTTCCACTTGGCTTTCGGCAAAGGCTAAGTTGAGTTTTTGCTCTTCTAGTTGTGTTTCTAAAGGCTTCATGACCAGCGCTTTGACTTTGGCAGGGCACACATCGGCGCAAGAGCCACAACCAAGGCAGTCTTCGGCGTATACTTGCATACGCATATGCAAGCCTTTGAGTTCTTTGCCTTGAGCAGGTTTTACAGCAAAAGACTCAGGCGCATTTTCCAATTCTTCATCGGTAACCATGATAGGACGGATGGTGGCATGCGGGCATACGAAAGAGCATTGGAAGCATTGGATACAATTATCCACTTGCCACTCAGGCACGGCAATGGCAACACCACGTTTTTCAAAGGCAGCAGTACCCAGCGGCATAAGGCCGGCAGGATCCATGGCCGATACGGGCAATTTGTCGCCTTGTTGCGCAAGGATAGGACGTACCACATTGGCAATGTAGTCGGGGTCTTCGTTTTGTGCGCCACAACCGCAAGAACAAGAGCTTGCGCAAACATCGTCAGAACAACAAGCATCGACGGCTTCAGCCCAAGAAGCGGGGTATTTTACTTCTTCAAGAGCATTAAGAGCGCCTTCCACGGCGGCGATATTCATATTAACAATCTTATCACCTTTGGAACCGTAGGTTTTTTTGATGGAATCTTTTAAAAGACTCACAGCCGTTTCAAAATCAAGCACATTGGCCAATTTAAAGAAGGCTGTTTGCATAATCATGTTGATGCGTCCGCCAAGGCCCACTTCTGTAGCCAATTTTACGGCGTCCACATTGTAAAATTTCAATTTCTTAGTAGCAATGGCGCGCTTCATGGCAGCAGGAAGGGTTTTTTCCATATCAGTCAACGACCATTCGGAATTGAGCACAAAGGTGCCGCCTTCTTTAATGCCTTCAAGGATATCGTATTGGTTTACATAGGCAGACTTATGACAGGCCACATAGTCAGCTTGGGTTACCAAGTAGGAAGACTTAATTTGCTGTTTGCCAAAGCGTAAGTGCGATACGGTAAAGCCACCGGATTTTTTGGAATCGTAGGCAAAATAGGCTTGTGCATACATATCGGTGTTGTCACCAATAATTTTGATAGCTTGTTTGTTTGCACCTACAGTACCGTCGGCACCAAGACCATAGAATTTACACTGTACAGTACCTTCGGGCACGGTGTTGATGTGATCGTCTACATCTAAAGAAGTAAAGCTTACGTCATCAACAATACCCACGGTAAAGTGATTTTTAGGCCCGGCACACAGCATATTGTCATAAACAGCTTTTGCCATGGCAGGGGTAAAGTCTTTGGAGCCAAGGCCATAACGACCGCCCACAATGGTGGGGCTACCAAGATTAGAGCTGCCTTCGAGATAGGCTGTACACACATCTTGATACAAAGGCTCGCCAATGGCGCCGGGTTCTTTGGTGCGATCAAGCACAGTAATGGTGGTGGCGCTGGCAGGAATAGCGCGCAGCATATGTTCGGTAGAGAAAGGACGGAACAAGCGCACTTTTACGAGACCCACTTTTTGGCCTATGCTATTTAAATATTCCACGGTTTCTTCAATAACTTCGCAAGCAGAACCCATGGCAATAACTACGCGGTCGGCTTTAGGATGCCCCACATAATCAAAAAGTTTATATTTGCGGCCAGTAAGTTTGGCCACTTTCTTCATATTTTCTAAAACAACACCGGGCACTGCATCATAATAAAGGTTGGCAGCTTCGCGGTTTTGGAAATAAATATCAGGATTTTGAGCGGTACCACGAATATGCGGGTGCTCAGGGTTCATGGCATTGGCGCGGAACTCTTCTACCTTTTCCCAATTCACCAAAGGCAAGATGTCTTCGTAATCAATAACTTCGATTTTTTGAACTTCGTGGGAAGTACGGAAACCATCAAAGAAGTGACAGAAAGGTACAGAGGCATCAATGGCAGAAAGGTGTGCTACCAAGGCTAAGTCCATACATTCTTGCACAGAGGCAGAGGCCAACATGGAAAAGCCCGTTTGACGGCAAGCCATCACGTCTTGATGATCGCCAAAGATAGAGAGGGCATGAGCCGCCAAAGCGCGGGCCGATACGTGAAAAACACCGGGAAGCAATTCACCAGCAATTTTGTACATATTGGGCACCATAAGCAACAAACCTTGAGAAGCAGTAAAGGTCGTTGTTAATGCACCTGCAGCTAAAGAACCGTGCACAGCGCCGGCGGCACCGGCTTCGGATTGCATTTCGCGCACCACAAGCTTTTGCCCCATAAGGTTTTTACGTCCACCTGCGGCCCAATCGTCGGCGAGCTCACCCATTACAGAAGAAGGTGTAATAGGGTAAATAGCTGCGGTATCAGAAAGGGCATAAGCAATATGCGCGGTGGCGGTATTGCCATCCATGGTTTTCATCTTTGCCATAACATACTCCTTGATATTATTGAATATCGGTATATTTTTTCATGCGCACTACTGCGCATAGTGTCACAGAGCTATAAAAAACTCCTATAAGAGAATACGAGTAACACAAAAAAATGTCACTGTCATGCGTAAAATACGGCAAGTCATTCATTGAATAATCAGTCACTATCATAAAATTGATTGATTGAACAGTCTATTTTTGCTTGTTTTTCAGCCTGCCTCCAAAAACATCTTTTTGCTAGGTTTTTTTCATAGGTAATATGTTTATATAATTATAATATTTTTTTTGGGTGCAGCACGCGCGGTAAAGGGCTTTTTATATTTCTTGCTATTTTTGTAAATATGTTTACCTTTGTTTAGCTCAAATGAGTAAAATTACCCTTGGAGGCAACAATGCCCATAAAAAATGATGATACAGTACAGGTACATTATACAGGAACCCTTGAAGACGGTTCTGTATTTGATTCTTCCCTTGAGCGTGAGCCTTTAGAGTTTACCATGGGGCAGCATATGCTTATTGCAGGTTTTGAAAATGCCGTTATGGGCAAAGAAGTGGGCGATAAAGTAAAAGTGACCATTCCGCCTGCCGAAGCCTATGGCGAAGCCGATGAAGAACTCATTTTTACCGTACCGCGTTCAGAAGTGCCTGAGCACATTACGCCTGAAGTGGGCATGGAATTGTCTCTTTCCAACGAAGATGGCGGCATGAACGTTCAAGTGTGCGAAGTAACTGATGAATATATTTCGCTTAATGCTAATCATCCGTTGGCTGGTAAAACGCTGATCTTTGATATTGAAATTGTAGCCATAAAATAGACTA
>CAYJHX010000053.1:2511-8942 GCA_964369395.1 uncultured Desulfovibrionaceae bacterium | reverse complement strand
AAATCGTAAAATACTACAGGGAAAGAACTTAAACGATGGCATTATGATGAAAGCCCAAAAAACAAAATACTTACTGAAGCTGAAAAATTTATTACTCGTGAAATTCGCAAATTTCGCTATAAAGTAGAACGTAGCATTGGCAATCTTAAACAACATTTTGCCCTAAAACGAAGCAGATATATCGGGCTAGCTAAAGTTGAAACAGAGTTACTCATAACGGGAATAGCCTTTAACATCAAAAAAGCAACAAAATTTGTAAACCAGACAGGATAGGTGCGCCTAAATTCTGTCATTTTGAGCCAAATGTAGCTCAAAATGACAGAAAAAAGATAGAAATACATCAAGACACAAGCTTGAAATTAGAAAATTTCATTACAAAATTAGACATGAGCAAAATTTTAAGAATTGTTCAGAGGTCTTATTTTGTGGCTAAAAGCTTTTCATACAGCGTTATGTATTGCTTTGCGATGACAGGGTAGGCATAGCGCTGTTCTGCTGTTTTACGTGCGCACTGGCTCATATGGTGATGCCGAGCTGCATCTTCCAATATGTAGGCTATGCCATTGGCAAAGTCCTGCGTGTCGTATGGTTTGGCTATATAGCCGTTTTCCTTATGCTGCACCATGTCAGGTATGCCACCAATGGCAAAGCCCACCGCAGGTGTACCACAAGCGAGGGCTTCTAATGTGGTAAGCGAAAAGGCTTCCTCACGAGAAGGACATACAAAAACATTTGCCGCCGCATAAGCAAGCGCCAGCTTTTCAGGAGTATCTATACGCCCCAAAAAAGTACTTGGAAGCGGAAGTTTCTCTCCTTCTGCGGCTCCAAAAATAAGGCATTGGACGTTTTTGTTGTTTTGCTGCGGTAAGTGCGTCAAGGCTTCTTTTAACAAGTCATAGCCTTTATTGTGGTCTGAAGTAGCAGCCATGGCGCCAAAAAGAATATAGGAAACATCTTCCTCTATTCCCAATTGCCACCGAGCTTCTTGCTGAGACATGGGGCTAAAGATGTTTGTATCCACAGCATTGGGTATGCAAGAAGAGGCAGCATGCTGTAACAAACTGCTTTGTTGTACCTTTTGCCAAAGTTTTTGACTGGGAGCCACAATATGAGGAGATTTCACAGCATAAGCACGTCTTTTAGCCTTCCAATGCACATGCGCCACATTCAAGCCCATGAAACCTTGAGGATGCGTAAAGAGGGGACATTTTTGACATTGTTGCTGCCACTGCAAGCAGGTGCCATAATGACAGCCCCCTGTAAAAGCCCATGTGTCGTGCAAAGTCCAAAGTACAGGTATACCAAGCTTGATAATATCTCTCAAAGCTCGAGGACTGATAAAATTAGCTATCCAATGTAAATGAATAATGTCTGGCTGGATTTTTTGAATACGTTGCGCAATACTGTTGGGGAGCGCATAACAGGAATAGAAATTGGGCGTATCATTGCGCAAAAAATGTAAAGGAAGATTACTGCAACGTGTAAAAAAAACATCCAAGGGGCTTGCAAGTTCCACAACGCACACATCGTCCGATGTTTTTTTTCGCACGCCCATAAGAGACTCAACCCCACTTTGCTTAAGAGCGGTGTGCAAGTGATGGGCAGCAATGCCTGCACCGCCTTTGGTATATGTGGTACAATGAAGAACTTTCATATATTATTTCTTGAGTAGCCTCTTGATGAAAGGCAACAAGCCAAGCTTCAATAAAATAGTACGGATGCATTTTCTCCATGCAGGGGCACCATATACTTTTTGATAGTTGGCTAAAATGGTTTTATCTATGACCACCTCTTGCAACCAACATACTTTTTTACTGGGCAAAGCCAAGCTCACATCATTATCAAATTTATCGGTGTATTCTGTGGTATGTGTGCCATCTCCAAAACCAATATTGGTAGTATAAGAAGTTACAGGATTTATACCGCATTGCCCGTGCTTGAAGCGGCTGTAATCAGCGCGGATAGCCCAAGAACTCACTTTATTATTCATCTGCGCATCAAGTAAGTCACTTAAATCTTCACCGCCAACATTAAAAGCTTTACGTTTCTCAGGGGAATTTTTAAATTCTATGTAATCCTTTATATCCCAATCAATGGCTTCAAATCGATTACGCCAAGAAGCCCAGCCCCCAGACACATTAAACCTTGGTATGGCATACACGTCAAAAACATATTTTTCCGACACAGAAAAGATACTCGGAGGAAAAGACCATGCGGCTATATTAAAAATTTGAATATTACTTTTGTAATATGCCAAACCGTCATTGAGAAAAGAAAGAGTATGAGAAGAGCATAAAATATCATCTTCAAAAACAATAAGTTTTTCATGCCTTGCAAACATATACTGCAAACCATCAATGACAGAAGCCGCACAGCCCATATTTTTTTCACGCTCTATAACCGTAACAGAAGCAAAACCTTGTGCTCTGCGCGCCACATGGCGAGTGGCATCAGTGAGTTTTTTCTCCTCTTCAGTACGTGCCCCATCACAAAAAATAGTAATGGAGCTTTCACTGGCAAGCTCATTGGCAGCTAAAGCATCCAACGTGCGCTCTAAGTGCTCAGGTCGATTAAAGGCAAAAAGGGCTATGGGGGCTAACATGATTTTCTCTCAGTATACGCTTTATTTTTTCTTAACAAAAAAATATTTTATTTTTCTTATGGTTTCGGCACTCATGAATAACAACAAAAAATTTCTAAAATTATCATGATAAAATGAATACTTTGGAGGAATACACATTTTCATTTGTATTTTCCAAACTTCATTTTTCAGGTTATTTTCAGAAGTGTATTTTTCCCTAAATCCAGCCCATCGCTCATTGAAAATTTTACTATTCTCTTGCATGAGTTTTTCGCGTACTTCTGCACCAAAGGACTTATTTTGACTGTGTATGACATAAAGATTATCTATAAGAACATTTTTAAAACCATACTGAATGGCTCTAAAAGAAAAATCTACTTCTTCAGCATATCCCTTATTATAAATCTCATCAAGATAACCAATTTTATCAATAACATTTTTATGTATACAAAAGCAAAAACCTTCTGCATGAGGAATAGTATAGTATTTTGGAGCATGCCTTTTACAAAGAAGAATATTCATTTCGTCTACAGTTCTTTTACGAATAGGAATATTATAACCTGCATGGTGCGATGTTATAGGGCTCGCAATTCCAATACTAGAATCATGCTCAAAACATTTAACTATTTTGTCGACAAATTGCATGGGAACTTCAGTATCACTATTCAGCAGGACAAAAATTTCAGCCCCTCCTGAAGATAGTCCTCTATTGCAGGTTTGCACAAAGCCTAAATTTTTTTCATTATGCCATAAAATAAAATCTGTATTTTCCTGTACAAAATATTCAAGATATGATTGAGTGTCTTCTTTTGATGCATCATTAATAAGTAACACATCAGTTTGAGTAAAGTCTATACTTCTTTTAAGGCTCTCAAGACATATCTTTACATCATTGAGCGCATTATATATAGGAACGATAATTTTAACTTTCTTCATAGAGTATTTCCGTCTTTTATTATGCCTTGCAAGCAATGTTTTTATCTCTGTACATAAAATTTACAAGTTTTCGGCTACATTTTGACGCGGTGCATTCTTTGCCAAGAACTGCTTATATGCAACAAGAACATTTTCCTGCCCCCCCCCTTTTTGCAAAGCCCCTTCATGTAACCAGTATACACTGTCACAGCCCTCTACAGTGCTGAGTCTATGCGCAATAATCACTATGGTCATATTATTACGTAAAGAGAGAATGGTATTTTGTATGGCTGCTTCCGAAGCGCCGTCTAAAGCAGATGTAGCTTCATCAAAAAGTAAAATATCAGGGTTCGTATACAACGCACGTGCAATGGCCACACGCTGAACCTGCCCGCCAGAAAGACGCATGCCGCGATCTCCCAGCATGGTATGTATACCCTCGGCGAGCTCCGGCAAAAAATCCATGGCGGCAAGGGCGCAACAATGTTTTACACGCTCTTCGTCTATTTCCTTTCCCCATGCGGCAAAGGCCACGTTCTGTGCTAGGGTAGCATCCATAATATAGGGATTTTGCGGCACATAGCCTATATTTAAATAGCCGGGAGCCGCTTGCACTTCTTGACCATCCACTAGAATGCGTCCCTCTTGTGGCGTAAGCAAACCCGTAAGTACTGAAACTAAGGTACTTTTTCCGGCACCGGAAAGCCCCACAAGCCCCACCATATTTCCCTTATGTATGCTGAGGGAAATATTTTTCAAAGCTTGCTTAGAAGCATTAGGGTACTGAAAAGAAAGAGAGCTTAAGGTAAGGTCATGATTAAAAGTATGTGCCTTCACATGAAGTGGTACCTGAGGCAATTCCATGTAATCTTGCAAAAGCATTTGTGTGGGACTTATAACATTCTTAAGCGTTAGCACTCCGGCCATAAGCTTATTCATGGCTGGGAGCAGCCGCCACGCGGTACCGGCCATAAGCGTAAGAGAACCCGTTATGGACGCCACACTCTCCCCTTGTACATAGAGCACAATAACAGCACCAAGCAATAAAAACATACCAAGACTTTCTAGCACCCATTGAGGAATATTGGGAAAAAGTCCCTGCAATGCAGTAATACGAATGCGTGGCAAAGCTAAGCCTTTCACATCTTCATCGAAAGCTTCACGTTGATTATATATTTGCACTTCTCGCATGCCCTGCAAAGCAAAGTGTGAAATTTTAGAGGCTTGCACATCAATGCGTGCAGCCATTTCTCCCGTAGCCTGAGCTTTTTTACGTGTCCGCCTATACACAAAAGCAGCAGCCACACCACAAACACCAAAAAGAAGCAAAGAAGCTGCAGGAGCAGCCATGAAAGTAGCCAAAAGTAATAACGCAGTAATGCACAGCTGGGTGAGCACAACAAGCCCATTACAGAAAAAACTACCAACATTAATAGTCATATTAAGATGAGACAATAAGTCTGCCGTATTACGCTCGGTATGCCACATGTAGGGTGCGTACAAGAAATTATGAAAAATGCGCGTGCGTATATCCCAAGCCACAAGGCTTCCTAAATAACTTTGTCTGTAGGTTACATAAGCCGTAGAAGTATTCTTTATAAGTGTAGCAAAACCAACACCGAGTAAGATAATCATAAGCATACTTATGGTAAGAGGGGCTTCAATAAAACTTGCAAGATATACTAAAACATCTCCTACATAGGGAAGTTTTTGCAAGCTTTCCGGCGAAGATAAGGCCACCCCCAATAAAGATATAACTGCCACAAGAGCTAACTCTAGCAAGCTTGAGAGCAGCATAATACCCGCAAAGCAAAGCACTTGACGTTGGTGCGCTTTAGAAATTATGCGATAAATAGCCTTAAATGTTTCTATAGTTGTCACTAAAAACCTCTTTGAAGGCGCGTTCTATAAAATGCTAGATAGTATCGTTTATTGTCTGCAAAAAGTCAAACTTTATAGTTCGTTCAAAGGCATAAGCTTCCACATAAGCTCAAGTCTAAACAATCACTACACCAACTCCTTTTATTGCCTCCTACCCGATCAGCGAACAACCATATACACCTAAAGACATTTCAACACCTTCGAAATGTACTTAATTAAAAACGTACCACTTATACAAGCGCACTTGAATAAGTGTCTTCGAAAAAACATCTACATTTGAAAAATCAAGCTATAGCGCACACATTTCAGCAATTCACCCCATGCTCACACAGCACAAAGTTTTCGAAAGGTCATAAACAACAACTAAAACATAATAATTTTATAGTGCATTTTATATTTGTTATAAGATATTGACGGGGTAAAAAAAATCATATATTTGTGCTTGATAAATATTTAGCGAGATTTTACGAAAAATGAACCACAATTACGCATTAACAAATTTAGTCAATAGGCTTTACGACAAATACGTCAGCCATGAAGACGCTACCTTGCTTAATCTTGTATTTGCCAAACATCCTACGCAAGAGCTTTTAGAGCAAACCATGCAAGTGTGTGATATTGAAGCCATGGGCGGTAACAAGGCCATCCTGCTCTCTTACCTTATGCACGATCACCCTGAGCTTACCTTCTCGCCCTATGAAGCGCCGCGTCTTAAGGGGCTCATCACGTATTTTCGCTTCGCTAACTTAAAAACCTTGGCGCATTTTTCGCGTATTGGCAAAGCGCTCAACGAAGCAAACATCCCCATGATACTCCTCAAAGGGGCCGCTTTAAAAAACTTACGCCCCGACCTCTCTCGGCCTATGGGTGATGTGGACATCCTTGTCCATAAAAAAGATATGCAAGCCGCCATTGCCTTAGGCGAAGAGCAAGGCTACGAGGCCTTTGAAGAACCGCATTCCGTAGATTTACACAAAGACGGCGAGAATGCTGTAGATATGCATCATGCAGTATTTATGGAAAATGAAAACACCGAAAAGTTTTACCAAGGCCT
>CAYJHX010000053.1:0-2411 GCA_964369395.1 uncultured Desulfovibrionaceae bacterium | reverse complement strand
TGCATCATGCAGTATTTATGGAAAATGAAAACACCGAAAAGTTTTACCAAGGCCTTTTTCAGCGCGCTAAGCCCACCAAGGCTTTTGGGGTACATTTTCTGCTTCCCTGTCACGAAGATCTTTTCTTTTTAGCGCTGACCAACTTTACCAAGAACCTTCGTGAACATAGCTCCCTAAACAATATTTACTATGCCCTGTGCGACAGTAAATTTCTCATGCATAGCAAAACCGACTTTGATTGGGGTATTGTGTATGAAAACGCCAAATATGCACATAAAGAACTTGAAATACGCTTCGCGGCAGAGTTCATTAACCGCATTGTACCTGAGTTGATACCCGATATTGACAAGCACTTCCCCGCTACCTCTAAAATGGAAGCCTTTTGCAATCAAATTGTATTTGACGAAAAATACTTCAAAAATCTTCAAAGCATTTGCCAAAAAATACTGGTATTACAACTCAAGCAAAAGCCACGTTATTATGGTAAGCTGATTCTAAAATTACTTGTGGCAAAAAAACTCCGTAATATACCGGCATTTGTGCGCTGGTACTTAAATTATCGCAACAGTAAAGGATAGCCCATGCGCATAGACAACCCCACACCCGCCAAGCGCGCACAGATATTTACCGCCCTAGATGCCCGCCTAAAAAGAATGGGCGAGCCGGCATTTGTAAAATATCTACAATTAGGTTCACAAGTGGTGAGGCTCATTAACCATTCTAAAGCCTTCACCCATCATGTGGATATGCAGCTTGGCTATATCCTAAAAGATACAGCTGAAAGCTACGATGCTACTATGCATATTTGGCAAGAAAAAGACATTGCCGATGTGTCTTTATGCTTGATTGGTGTTGAAAATCAGAAAATGTATCGTGATCTACGTTTAAAGCGTATTACAAACAGAAATCATGCCATTGAGGGCGTGTGGTATCATGATGATAGCATCTGGTACAATAAGCCCTTTGTGGAATGCAATCCACAAGCTGATATTTTTATGGCCTTTAATCCCGATACCAACACTTATTACTATAGTGTTGCCGACCTATCCCTTGAAGAGTTCATTAAAAAAGGCCATGCCTTTGTGCAAACCTTCAGTAAGATATTAAAAACGCCTACGAGTAATTTGGGGCATGGCGCCATTGTGGGTGTGAATAATACCGGCGTGCTTATGTGCGGCATTGGTTATAGGGGCAAGTCCACCTTTGCGGTAAGCGCCCTTATGGATGGCATGGACTATGTGTCAGATGACTATCTTATTTTGGAAAAGAAGGGCGAAGAATTACTTTCTTGGCCTATTTATTCCATTATCACTCTTTCGCCGCATATTTACCAAACCATGCAGGCGCGATTAAACGCAAAATTTGTTTCCAATAATGCGCGTAAAGATAAATACGTCTTTAATATTGCCGCCTACCATGACCAATTTAAAAATGGGTATCCGGTAAAGCTGTGTATGTATCCGCGCTTTACCCCTGCTGCAGAACCAAGCATTGAGCCGGGCGATAAAGATATTGCCATTCAAGAGCTTATCATGTCTGCCTTGCGGCAAATGGGTGATGCAGAAGATGTGCAAACCATTACCAAGAAATACAATTTTGTGGCAGATTTACCCTTCTACCGTTTTAACCTCACTAAAAACATTGACAAAAACACCAGATTTCTTCGTAAATTTTTAGAAGAATTCAGTGAAAAATAGGAGCAAAGACCCCCATGGCAACATATGTTTTAAATGATGAAAAAATGTTTAGCGACATCGCCGACGGTGTGGCCATCGTCATCAACTCTGAAACCGGCATCTACTACGGCATGAACATGCTGGGCACAGCCATATTTGAAAATATTCTGGAAGGCGCCAGCACTGAAGATATTACCGAAGCCTTGCAAGCCCTCCCCAACGCCCCAGAAAACTGTGAAGAGCTTGTGCAAAAATTTATGGCAGAGCTGGAAGACTTTGGCATTGTGAGCCAAGGCCAAACCGATAATGCAGCGGTAAATATTGACATAACCGCCATAGAAGAAGGTTTTGTGCTTTCCGTACAGGAATTTAACGACGCGCAAGAATTGCTTCTCGCTGACCCCATCCACGAAGTGAAAGACGATACCGGCTGGCAACCCAGCAAAGACGCCTTAGAAACTGATGAAGATGTGCTAGCCGCTAAGCACGAGAAAATAGAGAAGTAAAGACCATAAAAGAGAGTCCTTGTGCGTGTAGCGTACAAGGACTCTTTAAGCGAGAAAAACATGCCAAAAGTCTCCGTCATCATACCCGTATACAACACAGAAAAATATCTGAAAAGATGTTTAGAAAGCGTCTGCAACCAAACACTCAAAGATATTGAAATTATATGTATTAATGATTGCTCACCAGATAATTCCTTGAGTATTTTGCAAGAATTTGCAAAGAATGATA
>CAYJHX010000052.1:0-9033 GCA_964369395.1 uncultured Desulfovibrionaceae bacterium | reverse complement strand
TAGGCGCAATGTACTTGCGCCGTTAAGCAATTGATTTTCGTGCCTTTTAATCCTGTACTGTAAATTTTTTGTTTTGAAAACTTTTTTACAATGTTCACAAATTTATACTGAAAAAGTAGTTGTGCAGGATTCTTTTTATGTGAATACGCTCTAACTCTGCATTAACCAACAGCGGCTTTTATGGTCTTCTCCCCAAAAGGGTGGTTCTTGTTGCGAACATTGCTCTGCAGCTTTGGGGCAGCGAGGGTGAAAACGGCATCCTGTGGGCAGGTTATAGGGCGGAGGTACTGTACCTTCAATGGTTGGCAGGCGGTGCTGCTCCATGCTATGCTTGCTGGGAGAGGCATGGAGTAAACCTTGGGTATACGGATGCATAGGATTGTGCAAAATATTTTGCACAGAGCCATATTCTACCATTTGTCCGCAATACATGACGCCGACTTTGTGGGCCATTTGCGCCACGACACCTAAATCGTGAGTGATAAGCAAAATGCCGCGTTGTGTTTCTTGAGCAAGGTTTTGTAAAAGTTGCAAAATTTGCCATTGAATAGTGACATCAAGAGCTGTGGTGGGCTCGTCGGCCAAAATAAGAGAAGGATTACACGCAAGGGCCATGGCAATGACGATGCGCTGACGCATGCCGCCGCTCAGTTGATGCGGATAATCATTAAAACGACTTTCGGGGGCAGGAATGCCCACTTGTCGGAATAAATCAAGGCAAAGATCCTTAGCTTTTGTAAAAGAGTATCCTAAGTGCAGCTGCACATGCTCTGTACATTGTTGCCCCACGCGAAGTACAGGATTTAAGGCTGTCATGGGCTCTTGAAAAATCATGCTGATTTTTTGCCCGCGGTACGAGCGCATCTCTTTTTCGCGAAGGCAAAGCATATCTACACCGTGTAATAGGGTCGTACCGTCAATCTGGGTATTTTCTGGCGTAAGACGTAAAAGAGCCTTGGCAGTTAAGCTTTTTCCGCAGCCAGACTCGCCCACAAGGCAAAAAATTTCTCCGGCAGCAATGGTAAAATTAATATCTGAAACGGCGGCATAGGTGCCATTTTCTGTGTGAAAATGGACAGAAAGGCCTTGAACGTCTAAAATTATTTCAGCAGGTGTTATTTGTTGCATATTATTTTTCCCAAAACTTTTTCCCATTCTTTTTAGAAGGCTTGATGACTTTTTTCTTACGCTCTTTTTCTATTTTGGGAGCATGGCTTTTTTTTCTGTCATCATGGTCATGAAAGGTCCGCTGTTCATACGATGTTCTTGGGGGAAAGGGGCTTTGGTCTGTGTCGTAGGGTCTAGTATTTTCCACTCTTTCTCTATGTTCAAGGATGAAAGCGCCAGATTTTCCATCTGTTCGGGTGGTGTCTGTGGGGCTTTGTACTGTAATCAGCGCACCAGAAGGCAGGCTTTCTGCTCGTCCCACCAAGGCAAGCCCCTCACTACAGCATACATAACGCGAAAAACCCGGTAAGGTGGGCACGCGAAAAGGGGCAGAAATAATGCGTCCGGCACCGTAAGCTTCCCTAGAGGACATAGAGGAACTCTGCTGTTCTTCTTCTTGATACTGTTCTGTTTTTTGTTGTAAAAGCACAAAGGCAAGGCTTAGTGCTTCCTTGCGCAATTTTGCCGCTATGGATAAATTGGTAAGCCAAGCAGGGGCGCCATAGGTGTCAAAGGTAAAGTGGCACCAAGTGCGCGAATCTTCTAAAGGACATGCAGAATCGTGCGGGCAAGGGCTTAAAGGCTGTAAATCACAATTTTGTGCTGCTTCACGTAAAGAAACGATGGTTTTTCCGCCAAGGCGTGTGCCGGGCTCCACCATAAGCAAACGGCTGTCGGGGGCGCGTAGGCAGGAAAAAAGTTTTTCCACAAGCTCTTCCAAGCGCTCATCCATACTTTGTCCTTGACGACTCTTCAGTTCATTACACACGTTGGCGGCGGTGATAAGCCACGGCACCCCTTCGGCTTTATGAATTTCTGATGGAGTCCCTTCTACGGTGGCTCGCTGGGTAACAATACGCCAAGGGCTGTCTTTTCCTACAAGGTTTTCAAATATTTTTTGCCCTATACTGAGAGGCTGCGGAGAAATATCTGTGCAAAGAATAGTCAGCGGTATGTGACGCCATTCTGGTTTTGCCAACCATAAGGCTATGGGCAAGGAAAGAGGGCCACTGCCCATGTCGGCAAATAATCGTGGTACGGGGTCGCCATTTTTTTTGATGGGCATGGGGGTGGGGGATGGCAATTCCAAACCTTGAAGAAGGCGTGTTAAGCGGATGATATTCCAAGGTAAAAAATACCATACATAGGCAGATGCCAGACGCGGCGCGGACCAATAAGGCTGTTGCAAAAGGCCACGTTCGGTGGTTAAGCGCGAAGAAAGCTCGTCAATGGCATAGGGCAATTGTTGCTTGTGTTTTTGTTGTAGGGGCCATGCGCGTTGTAAGACTTGAGGAAAATCTTCCAAGGCTTGGCGAATAGTATGAGAAAGAGGGGGAAAAAGTGCTTGCATGGGCCTTATCCTGTATAAGAAAAATTCATGTGTTGCAGGAATTTTTCTGTAAAATGTTGATCTTCGGTAAGGGAAAGAGGTACGCAGTTGCGGCTCCATTGGGCTAAATGCGTGCGTAGCTGGCTATCTAAAACTAAGTGCTTTGCTCCATCTAAGGCGCTGTTACCTACAATTTCTGTGCGGGCGCCCATACCTTGAGGCAAAAAGCCAAGACCTTCTAAGTCGCCACTGTCTACGTGAAGTCCCATGGCACCGGCAATATACATTTTTTGTAACTCTGGCGCTGTTAAATGCGCATGGGCCAAAAGTTGACTTAAGGCAAAGGAAAAAGCGGCTTTGACTTTTACTATTTCTTCCACATCACTGCCACTCAAATACATGGGGACTGCAGAAAGTGTTGGCCAAAGAAAGAGTACTTTTTCGCCATGGTGTAGGGCAAGATGGGCCATGATTTTTTTAAAAAGAGGAGATATCTTTGTTTCTGTCGTTTGCGCAAAAAGCCCCTGATGCGTGATGCAGCCTAAGGTTAACAAAATATGTATTAATGATAAATAACCTGTACCACAAATTTTTTGTGGCGCATCGCCTTGCAATGTTTGCGGGGTTAATCCTGTGGGGCTGAGCCGTACGTTGTGTACAATGCCGGGGCTGCCATGGGCCATGTGTCCAAAACGTAAGCCAATACCTTCTAGCGAAGGCCCCATGGGCACGGAGGCAAGAAGAGCTTTTTCTGGGCTCAAGGCCAAAATAAATTCGCCATTGGTGCCTAAATCAGCCAATACAAAGGGGTAAGCAAGATCTTTTTTTTGTAACAATGCTGCATAGCCGGCGCTTATGTCTCCGCCCACAAAAGGGGCCAACTGCGGCGGAATGTACAGCGGGGGCCAGTCTTGTATATGTACGGTTTCATGCCCTTGCAGGGGAAGGGCATAGGGCGCATGGGCAAGGCTTTGTACATCTTTTTCCAAAAAAATAGCTGTCATAGCTGTATTGGCTGCCAAGCAGAGTTGCGTTACAGGTGTTTGTGCAGAAATGTCTGCGATGATAGTTTGCACAGTATTGCGTACAAGTGTGCTCAATTGCGCCTTGCCATCTTTGTGCATAGCTAAAGCAAGGCGAGAAATAATGTCTGCTCCGGCACCCATTTGCGGGTTAAGCTGGCTTCCTTTGGAAAGGATTTCGCCTTTAGGGCTTACGGCTTGCCAGCACAGGGATGTGGTGCCAAGGTCTATGGCGAGGCGGCACTCCTTTATTTGTTCTTTTGTGGCATCTTCTCCAAGGTTTTTTGTATGGTTTTGTAGAGGAAGTGCTTTTTGTGATGCACAAGATTCGGGCACTTTAAGGTGAATGGTACCTTCTTGAGCAAAAAGCGCGTCTAATCTATGCCGACAAGAAAGACGCCACCCTTGAGCAACGCCATCTTCTCCAAGTATGCTTAATTCTAGCGGTAAAGCTGCAGGAGGAGGGGAAATAAATTGTACCTTACAAGCGCCGCATCGTCCTAAGCCAGAACACAGGGCCGGCGCCGGTATTTTACCGCTAAGCCAAATGCCTTGAGCCAAGCTTTGCTCTGGTATGTGCAGGGCAGGGCGTATTTCTATAGGCGCTGCGTGTTCGGTGTGCACAAAAAGACGGTATTGCGCCGAACATGAGGGAAGGGGAGAAGTGGTATGCATATTTTGTAAGTGTACCTTGGGTGCTAGAGAAGGTCAAATTTTTATAGTGAGTCTTTGATTTTATGCTGTCAAAAAAATGGAAAAAATGACGCGGTATGGCATGCATTTTGCTTGCCATTACTAGGAACAAAGTCTTGACATGTAGAAATCTTTTGCACATGTATTGTGTGGAGCCTTCGTATATGTTGTTGCAGGGAATGTGCAACATAAAATATTGACCACAAGGGCAATACAGCCTACAATAAGCGGGCATTTTAACAAAATATAAGGGTGTTTCATGAATAAAGTATTAGCACAAGATGAAGTAGATGCTTTGTTGCGTGGACTTTCTGGCGGCGAAATTGAAAGCGAAAACGATGCTCAGGGAGATGATACTGGTATTGTTCCCTTTGACCTAGCAAATCAAGACCGTATCATTCGCGGGCGTATGCCTGTATTAGAAATTGTTAACGATCGCTTTTCGCGTTTGTGTACCAATGCCATGTCCAATGCTTTGCGTAAGCGTGTGGAATTAAACCCTATTTCCATTGATATGGCAAAGTTTGGCGAGTTTATCCGCTCTTTGCCTGTACCCACCAGTATTAACATCTTTAAGATGGATCCTTTGCGTGGCAATGCTATTATTGTAGTAGACTCTCGCCTTGTGTTTGCTTTGGTGGAAAATTTCTTTGGCGGAGCGGGCTCTACTCCTAAAGTCGAAGGGCGCGAATTTACGCGGATTGAGCAAGCTGTAGTGGATAAAATTATCCGTATCGCTTTGGAAACATTAGAAGAATCTTGGCGTCCTGTGCATGATGTAAAGTTTGAAATGGTACGCTCAGAAATCAATCCGCAATTTGCTGCCATTGTGCCGCCATCGGACGTGGTGGTGGTCATTACATTTGAGGTGGAGCTTGATAATACCATTGGCTCCATGGTGGTGTGCTTACCTTATGCTACTATTGAGCCCATCCGTTCTAAGTTGCACGCCAGTTTTCAAACTGAGCGTCTGGAAGTTGACCATGCATGGGTGGCTCGCTTGAAAGAGCGTCTTTTGGAAACACCAGTAGAAATGAAGATTCACTTTGGCAAAACGCAAATCACCGGTAATCAGCTTTTACGTATGAAAACGGGAGATGTGTTGGTACTAGATACAGATATGGAAGACCTTTTGCCTTGCACAGTGGCTGGCGTGACCAAATATTATGGCCTTGGAGCTACAGTCAAATCCATGAAAGGCTTCCAAATTGTAAAAGAAATTGAGCCACAATATACATAAAATAGTATTAAGTTGTTAGAGATATCCCAACTGTTTTTAAAAAAAATGTGAGGCTCCATGTGCGTGTATGTTGCGCATGGGGCTTTTTTTGGCAGACTGTGTACACTTTGTAATTGAGCGTAAGGAGTATTTAAAAAGGTATCCTTATTTTGTAATATTCAACAAAATCGCTACCTAATACTAAATTTTTTTTACTCATATCTTTTCCTTGTTTTTTATACGGTTTATAGAAAAATTATACTTGCAAATACGGTCGTGCAACCTTATATTGGCTAATACCAATGTGGACGTTTTTTTTGCGAAGGATATTTTATGCCCATTTATGATTTTGTTTGCGGCAATTGCCAGCATGAATTTGAAGATATTGTTGTGAAATCTGAAATACCTGCCTGCCCTAAGTGCGCCGGTACGAATATTACAAAAAAGGTTTCTGCTCCTAGCCCTTTGAAAACAGGAGCTTTTCCTTATAAAATAGGCCCTGTGCATGCGGCAGCCACCATGCCTAGACGCGGCGGTTGTCCGTCGTCTGGCGGTTGCGGTGGCGGCGGCGGTTCTCCATGAGCTGTGTAAAAAAGCCCGTGTGGCTTTTTGAAAGGCTTTTCTGTGTTCTTTTGTTGCGTGAAACAACTGTTTTTACGCAAGGCTTTAAAAAGACTTTTTGCGAGGTGTTCTCTTGCGCAGTATGACAGGTTTTGGACGTTGCCTTGTGGAAGACACAGATTTTGTGCAACAATGGGAAATACGCAGTGTCAACGGAAAGCATTTAGATATTCGTTGGCATATGCCCGCTTCTTTGCGTTCTTTGCAAACGCGCCTTGAAAAATATACGCGACAATACGCCTTGCGTGGTCGTGTCGATATTAGCCTTGTCTTGCAGTATAAGGCCGATGCTGAACGTACAGTGCATTTTGATGCTGCGCAGGCTTCTGCCATGCTGCAGGCTTTGCATACTCTTGCTCGAAAAAGACAAGAAACGTTTGTTCCCGACTATAATGCCTTTTTAAACCTTCCTTTTCTTTGGGGTGGTACCGAAGACAATCAGGAAGAACAATTGGCCGAGCGCCTTGAAGAAGGCTTACGTGTTGCTTTGGAAGATTGGAATGAATCGCGCACGGGCGAAGGGCATGCCCTTGGTCTTGATATGCAATCGCGCATATTGCGTATGGAAGCGTGGGCCGATATTATTGAAGAAAGCATACCTAATATTAAAGAAGAACGCATGAATGGTGTTCGGGAGCGGGTAACGGAAGTCTTATCACAATATGATGTGGAGCTGGACGAAGGGCGTTTTTTGCAAGAAATTGTTACCCTTGGGGATAAGCTTGACGTGAGCGAAGAAGTGACACGCTTGCGCACGCATTTTCGGCGTTTAAGTGAGTTATTGCAGGTGGGTATCGATGTGGGACGTAAGCTTGATTTTACCTTGCAAGAGTGCTTTCGCGAAATAAATACTTGCGGTAATAAAATTCCTGATGTGCAACTGTCTCGACTTGTGGTAGATATGAAAAACGAATTGGAAAAGTGTCGGGAACAAGCACAAAATATTGAATAATATATGCAAGTACAACATATAATTAACCTTGGTTTTAACAATTATATAATAGCATCACGCGTGGTGTCTATTTTAAATCCCTCATCGTCACCTATGAAGCGTTTGCGCGAAGATGCAAAAGCTGAAGGGCGACTTGTGGATGCAACACAAGGCAGAAAAACCCGTTCTATTCTTGTGACTGACTCTAATCATGTTATTCTTTCTGCCATTCAACCGGAAACCATCAGTCAGCGGTTTTTGCAAGAAACGGAACCTTCTTCGGAAGGGGACACTAAGTTATAGGAGTGGAAAGTATGTCCACAAAACGTTCAGGCATGGTTTTGGTGGTATGTGCTCCTTCTGGAGCTGGCAAAACAACACTTATTAAACGCTTACGACAAGAATTTCCTGACTTTGGCTATTCTCTTTCGTACACAACGCGTGCACCGCGTGCTGGCGAGGAAGATGGCAAAGATTATAATTTTGTAAGTGTTAAAGAGTTTAAAGAAAAAAGAGACGCAAACTTTTTTGCCGAGTGGGCGCAAGTGCACGGCAATTATTATGGTTCCCCCTTGCAATCCACGCTAGATATGCTCGAAAAAGGGCAAGACCTTATTTTTGATGTGGATGTGCAGGGAGCTTCGCAATTGCGTTTGACCTTGCCTACGGCTGTGTATGTGTTTATTATGCCCCCTTCCTTAAAAGAATTGCAACAACGCCTTGAAGGGCGCGGTACTGACGCGGCAGAGCAAATTGAACGCCGCCTGACCAATGCCGTATGCGAAATAGAAGAAGCGCATTGGTTTGATTATTGGGTCATCAATGATGATCTTGAAAAAGCGTATGATCAATTTCGCTCTGTGTATGTAGCTGCAACCTTATCTGCACAGAACAATACCTCTATCTTAAATGATATTTTAGAGGGGAGAGTTTTTGCCAAAGAAGGAAATAACGCGTAATGCAAAAAGCAGAACTTATTGTTGCCCTTGATACACAAGATGTTCAAGAAGCCTATGCCATGGCAAAGAGTTTTCATGGTGTGGTGCCTTGGGTAAAAGTAGGGCTTGAACTTTTTGTGCAAGGCGGCCCAGAGTGTATTGCAACGCTGAAAAATTTGGGTTTTAAGGTTTTTTTAGATTTAAAGATGTATGACATTCCTAATACAGTGTATGGTGGGGTGTGTTCGGCATGCGCCATGGGCGTAGATTTATTGACCATACATCTTCAAGGCGGTGAGCGCATGGCCAAAGCTGCCGTGCAAGCTGCGCAAGATTTTGCCTTAAAAGTGAATAATGGTTATAGACCGCTGATTTTTGGCGTAACAGTATTGACCAGTATGAGCCAAGGGGAATTGCCGCTTAATGATGGCCCTGTAGACTCTTTGGTGCATACCCTAGCAAAGCAAGCACATTTATGGGGACTTGATGGTGTGGTCAGTTCTGGGCATGAGGTGCAGAGCATACAGCAAGCTTGTGGACAAGACTTTTTATGCTTAACTCCCGGTATTCGTCCACAAACAAAGGGGGATGCTGTGCAAGATGATCAACGTCGCACGTTAACCCCAAAAGAAGCCGTGGAAGCTGGCGCACACTTTTTGGTGGTGGGGCGCCCCATTACCAAAGCGCAGGATGCGAAAAAAGCGGCGCAGGATATTTTGCAAGAAATGCAAAAGGTGTAGCGTGTAACGCTATTTTTTGTTTATACTCTAGACGCGATGTGGTGCAAGGTTTTGTCTTGTTTGAGCGTGAAAGGTATTCATTTATGTCGTATAAAAAAGATCCTAATTATGTCAAAGGCGTTTTTTCTACACAAGAAATAAAGAAAATTGGCACGGGCACTACCACAAGGCGTACTGTGCAAAAAAGTTATTGGTTTATAGAAACAAAGGAAGACGGAACGCTGGAAAGTCAACCTTTGAATAGTAATCTTGTGCCTGCAGGGTCAAAACGTACCATGACCTTGGATGAGCTTATAGAGAAGTATTCTCCTGAACCAGAATTTTATATGAGTTCTGTATTTCCTAAGATGCAGGAATTACAAAAAAATATAG
>CAYJHX010000051.1:0-9265 GCA_964369395.1 uncultured Desulfovibrionaceae bacterium | reverse complement strand
CAACAACTTTTAGCTTTTTTTGAGGGTTTGCAAGCACGCTTAGATATACAAAGTTTATCAAAACAAACGGCATTTGCATCAGACAACGTGCATATGCTCCAAAGCATTCTTAAAAGCAATCCTAAAAGTGTTTTTATCCATACGGTAAGCACCCATAATGGCCTATATGTTTTTTTAACGTCTTCCAACAATTTTGTTATGCGACATATTCCTGTTTCATCAAATGAAATTCACGCTTTAGTAACACAATTTCGTTCGCAATTAATCAATCCGCAACTTGATCCTAAATTTACAGCACAAAAACTTTATACTCTGCTCATAAGCCCTTTGGAAAAAAATCTGCAAAGCTTACAACCGCAAACCCTCGCTTTTTCTTTGGATGGCGCCCTACGCTACATACCCATGAGTGCGCTTTTTAACGAAAACCAATGGCTTATTGAAAAATACAATGTGGTCAACTTTACCGATGCGGCCCGAGAAGCTCTGTTAAAGCAAAATTCTCGTAAAAAGCATATTGCTGCCATGGGTCTTACACAAGCTTTGCAAGGCTTTAGCGCACTTCCTGCTGTAAAGCACGAAATCGATGGCATTGTAAAAGAAGGCGAAACAGGAATTTTACAGGGCAAAAAATATATGGACGCGCAATTTACCCAGCACACGCTACAAGAAACCCTGCAACAACGAACACCGCTTATTCACGTGGCTAGTCATTTTCAATTTGACCCTCATGAGCAGAAAAATTCTTTCCTCTTGCTGGGAGATGGCAAAAAATTGCGCATGGGCACCATGTTTGCCTCCAAAAGCCCTCTGTCTTTTGCGCATGTAGATTTATTAACTCTTTCTGCCTGTGATACTGCTTCCGGCTTACAAAAAGGGGACGGGCGCGAAATTGAAAGCTTTGGCGCTTTGGCACAAAAGCGCGGAGCCGGTGCTGTGCTAGCCACGCTTTGGCCTGTGGCCGACGCCTCCACCGCCGCCTTTATGCAAGAATTTTATAGACAGCTAGGGCTAAAATCACAAAGCAAAGCCACGGCTTTATCCCTTACACAGCGGCAATTTTTGAAAAAAACTATTACCTTGCGCAAAGAAAACGCCACACGCGGGCGCTTGCTTACCGTAAGTGCTACAACGCCAGCCGCAAGCGCCTTCTCTGCGTGGCAACACCCTTATTTTTGGGCACCTTTTATTCTTATGGGAAATTGGAAATAGGGCTGGAAAAAATCCCTTCTAATACAGTTTACAGCGTAGAGCATGAGTGGTACTTTACCGTTAGAGACGTTTGCGTGAATACGAACGTGAAACGCACATACACTTCTTCATACTTGAAACCTCTGCACAATTATTTTTAATACAGTTTTACATATAGTTTTTGATAATTGAGCCTTCACAAAAACTTCAGGGTGCAGAGGTAAAGGCACAAAAATCAATCACTTGACGGTGAAGCAAAGCTTCGCCTATTCTTGATTTTTGGTCGCATTGACTAGCGTCAATGCTCCGTGAGACCTCACTTAACGAATTGTACAGAGGTCTCGACTTGCGAAAGCATCTCGCAAAGCTAACTCAATCAACATGATACAGTTTTCTCAGCACATATTTTGTGCTCTCTCCACATTTGGAGAAAGAACTCTGTATAAAAGGATGAAAAAATGTCAAATTCTTTACTTGCACACCTACAGCATCGCTCATGGAAATACGTTTTGTATACTCTCTGTTGTCTGGCTTTATTTTGCTTTTTGCCTGCACCAAAAGTATTTGCTTTAAGCGAGTCAGAAAGTGCCATTACTTTTCGTGGAAACCAACAAACACTTTCTTTAGCGCCCTTAGCCATACATATGCAAACTGTTGCGCCCTTAGGCGAAGAAGAAGCAAAAAAAATACTGCAATCTTCTTTACAGGATATCGCAAACATTGTACCAAGCACCAGCGCTGCTCAATTGCTTGTGCATGTACAAAAAGATCAAGAGGCAACCAAAGTCAAAATTTCTAGCCCCACCTATCCCTTAATTACCAAAAGCTTTATTTTGCCAGCCGATGCCAATGCTTTGCGCCGCAGTATTTTAGGCTATGCTCAATATATGGGTGTACAAAACTTGCAAAATGACACCTCTTTTTCTGGTATAACTTGGTACGTGCATACCTACGCTCCTACCGCGGCCAACGACCCACAAGCGCTCAACGTACAAGGCTCTTTTTGGAAACCGGCACGCGTACTCAAAAGTACCGGAGAAAAGGCCACCGTGCCCTATGATGCCTCCACATTGCTGACGTTTTCTTTTAACAATGCCTCTCAAGAAAATGTCTATGTCTATTTGCTTAACATCACAGAAACAGGACAGATATTACCAATTCTTGCCCCTAGCGAGCAAAAAAACACACAAAACACCTTACTTTATGGCAAAGAACATGTCGTAAACAATATTTTTCTAGAACTTGGCGCTAAAGTAGAAAGCGTGCGCCTTATTATCTCTCGTGTGCCGCTTTCTTTTTCTCTCTGGCAGCAAGAAAATTTTCATAGCCCCAAGACCAATTTTATGCACGCTACGCAAACCCCCAAGGCCGATGCATGGACCAGCTGGGAAATTAATTTTGTAAAAAAATAAGAGATACTTCATGCTCTCTCAAGACGATAGTTTTGATATTTTCATAAGTTATGCTCGAGCAGATAATACTGATGGCAGTATTGACCACCTTGTACATAGCTTAAAAGAAGAATACGCCCGAGCTTTTCCAACACAACCTTTACGTATCTTTTTTGATACCATAGGTATTGAAGCCGGTGAAGATTGGAACACGAGAATTCATATAAGCTTAAAGAATTCTCGTGTTCTCTTGGCGTTTTTATCTGAAAACTATATAAAATCGTATTGGTGTCGCAAAGAGTGGCGCATATGGTGTGAAGTAGAACGAAGCCGCGGCTGGCTTAGCAATATGCTTTTTCCTTTATACTATGTTCCCATAGCCCGTGTAGAAGAGCGTATTGCTGCCTACACACGACAAATGGAGATTTTTTCTCAAAAAGCGGCCTCCCATGCCAACTTCATGGCCATTGAAACAAAAATGGAAGAGGACGCTTGCCTTTCAGATCTTTTTTCGCGTCAATTGGTAGACTTCAGCTCCTGGAAAGAAACCCTTGCAACAAAAGATCCGCATCTCATTGAAGACTTTGTCAAAACCCTGCACAAAAAAATTCAATTAGCAAAAAACGCCGAACAAAGCGCCAGTTCTTTTGTACGGGCTAATCCCTATTTTTCCGGACGTATACCTGAATTAAAATCCATCCGTTCCTGTTTTGCGCAACCCCAAAAAGGTTTGGTCCCCGTTATTCATGGCATAGGCGGCGAAGGAAAAACAGCCCTTGCCATAGCCTACGGACACGCTTTCGCTTACGATTATCCCGGCGGACGCTTTTTGGTGCATTGTGAAGGCATGCAGTCCCTTGAAGATTGCTTTTATCGTTTAGCAGAAGAGCAAGGTTTGCAACTTTCCGGTACAACCACTCAAGCCTCTATGCTGCAACAAGTGTGGCAATGGCTACAAAACAGACCCCATGGGCGCTGTCTTGTGATTCTTGACCATATTGACAACAGAGAACTCCTAGCAGAAGGGGCCTTATCTTCAGTTATTCGCGCCGATGACAAAGTGCACGTTTTGGCAACCACCCGTTGCGACTGCCACCATTTGGGCCACACCGCTGTACCTATTAGTCTTGGCAGTTTATTCCCTCTAGACGCCGTATATTTATTAGGTTTGCTACGCCCCTTTCAAGCTGAGGAAAAACAATCTGTCCTTGATATCATACACTTTCTTGGAGGACATGCTCTTTCTTTGCAATTGGCAGGCGCTTTTTTACGTGAAAATAACGATATTTCTTACGCTGACTTTGCCCATGAACTTATGGACGAAGGTATGCTAGCGGTTTTAGAGCAAACAAGTGAAGCCGCTATCAATGTAGATTATAGAGCTTTTTCCGGCATTGCTAAGCTTATTCTGCCCACAATAGAAAAATGCAGCGAAGAAGAAAAAACCGCCTTGCAAATGATAGCACTATTAGCACCGGAAGGTGTTATAGACCTCTGGATTTGCGAAGCATTGCAAATTTTATATCCCAAAACCATGCGTAAAAAAGGCCTCAAAGATCCTTGGGGTGCCATGGTGCGAAAATTTTCCGGTCTATGTCTTTGGCATGCTCAAGAAAGTAAGCATATCTTCCAAATGCATCGTCTTGTTCGCGAAGTTATACGCAAATACCTGTCTCAGAAAGAAGATAAGACACATCATTATGAATTATTACATAATATTGCCTTAGAAAAAGCTGATGACTATATCGCCGGCGCTTCTTCGTGGCCGCTACACGTATTTCATATGCTTCTTCCTACTCTTTCCCTTTGGTTTACTCAAGATAGCCCCAAAAGGCATTTATTGTGCTTACCCGAAGTGTTGATGGGTAAAATCTTGCGCGGTACGGGGCGCGATGCAGAATGTATTCAGCTCTCTACGACTGTCTTGCAATTTTTGGAAGAGATTCCAGACAGCCCTCATGTGCAAACACTTACCGCCGCCCTACTTTCGAGTCGCGGACAAAACGCCATGGTACAAGGTTTTGTAGATAAAGCACTGTCTGATTATAATCGAGCTTTATCCTTGCTTGAGCACTCTGCCCACAAAGAAAAACCTTCTGTCATACATCAAAGAGTCGCTTGTCTTGATTTTGCCGGAGAGGCCGAACGCTCCCGCGGTAATGGCGCGCGATCATTAGAATTGCACACCAAGGCTTTACAAGTGCTCAACCAAGCTTTGGAAGAAAATATTGGCGATAGGATTCGCTGGGAAATTGACCGTTGTTATACCCTCGATCATTTGGCCAGAACCCAAGAGTATTTGCACAAAAATAGCGATACAGCTCTAGAATATTATCTGTCTTCTTTACACTACAGGGAAAAACTGTGTCAGGAATACCCTGATAATTTGCGCTTTCTGCGGGACTATGCCAATTCATGCGATTTTGTAGGCGAAATATACGCACGTAAAGAAGTCTTAGAACCAACTGTACACGATGCCGCTGGAGCAAGCGCACAAAGCGCCCCTGCTTCTGCCACACAAAAGGCTACAAATATCCCCACTCAAACCATGACAAGCACAGCGCAAGAATATTTTTCTAAAGCGCTACAATTGCGTGAAAAACTCTATGCAAAAGATAAAAACAACACTACATTCCAGCGAGATTTGAGTATTTCATATAATAATACAGGGCGCATTTTGCTAAAAAAAGCTGCCACGCATGACGCCATGCATGTTTTCACTCAAGCTCTCAATTTGCGTAAAAACATGCTCAATAAAGATGAAGAAAACCCACTTATGATTTATGACTATTCTTTATCACTTCTCCATGTGGGCGATGTCTGCCTGGCCCAAAATAATCAAGAAAAAGCTTTAGAATATTATTACAATGCCGTAGAATTACGCACGCAACTTTCGCAAAAATATTCTGGAAAAGCGAGCTTTTTCTACGGTCTTGCTGTTGCCTATGATAAATGCGCCAAGGCCTATATACATGCACAATCTCACGATTTATACAAAGAGGCCCTACAAAATACTGCCACAGCTCTAGAAGCCGTTATCTCTCTCCAAGGCGAAGAATCTGCACAAAGAAAGGTTTTGGAAGCTGAGCTTCAAAAAATCATCTTAAAAATCCAAAATACAGCATAGAGCATGTTATAACACGTTAAAAAACACTTTTTTGCAGTATCCTCATAAGGGAGCGGATATTAAAAGATAGCTGTTTTTTTGCTAAGCTAAGGCAATAGCCACATTGATTTTCGTCTGAACTTTTGCTGAATCAATGTAATGGACACAATAAAAAATACACAGTCCTACATTTTGTGCAAAAAAACCTTGACTGTATACAGTATTCTGTTTTATACAAGGCCATACACTTTCTCACAAAGGTAAAAGCATGACAACATACACCACACAACATTTTCTTAGCAAGCACAACACCACAGTTGTGTCTTTCTTTGCTTCTTGGTGGTGCGGTCACACTTTGTCGGCGGCTTCTTTTGTGCTGTAAAATTATTACAATTACCGTAGAAAAGCCGCAGACTTGAGTTTGCGGCTTTTTTTATGACCAAAAAACTCTGCACAAGAATTTTCCATACATTTGTCAGTACATGTACAAAATTCTTTGCATACAATGCTTAAAAAAGGATAGACACCATGCACAACATTCGCTTCTTAGTATTCTTTTTTCTTCTTGGTATTTTTTCCTGCGCTCTTACTCCATTGGCAGAAGCTAACACGTTACGTTATGCGAATTTTCCTCCTGCCAGTACTTTTCCTAGCATGCAAATGGACGCATGGATTAAAGTCATACAGGAACGCACGCAAAATAAAATCACCGTACAAACCTTTCCCGGCAGCACCTTGCTTGATGTTAAAGCCATGTTGCGCGGTGTTGCCCGCGGTCAAGCCGATATTGGCTGTATGAGCATGCTTTATTATCCCGGTTCCTTTCCTCTTTTTGAAGTCTTTGGTTTACCACTAGGTTTTACCTCTGCTTCAGAGGCAAGCTTTGTAGCTTGGGAAGTATTTAAAGCTCATAAACCCAAGGAGCTGGCACGGTATAAAGTACTTTCTGTTTTTGCCTCGGCCCCATCACAAGTCATGAGCACAAAACCTGTGAAAACGTTGGCAGACTTAAAAGGCATAACTCTTCGCGCTTCCGGCCCCATTTCCGACGCTTTAGAAGCCATTAAAGGGCATGCTGTGTCCATTCCCATGTCTGAAACCCCCGAAGCCTTACAAAAGGGTGTGGTAGACGGTGTCTGTTCTTCTTGGGATACATTATATGATATGAATTACGCCGAACGTTGCCAACACGGGCTTACCCTCAACATGCCTGTCTATCCCTTCGCCGTCATCATGAACAAAAATACTTGGGACAAATTACCTGAAGATGTGCGCCAAGCCATAGATGCCTATGCCGACGAACATGTGCAGTATACCGGTGCACTTGTAGATAATTCAGGAAAAAAAGCTGTAGATTGGGCCATAAAAGAACACAATTTTCAACTTACCGTCAGTAGCGATGCTGAGCAAGAGCAAATACGCAAAGCGTCTCAAGGGCTCATCGATGCTTGGAAAAAGAAAGCGCAAAGTAAAGGCCTTGATGCCGAAGCCATTTTGGCTGATATAGAAAAATTTCAAAAAGTATACCGTGAACAGCACAAAAAATAAAGGATAACAGCATGATTTCTCAAAGCATACAAAAAATTACTACTGCACTTTTTGCACTTGGTGCCCTGCTCTTTCTTAGCGTACTGGTACTTACCGTAACCAATATTGGCATGCGCGCTTTCGATTCTAGTTTACGTGGCGCTGTAGAGCTCACCGGCTTTTTAGGGGCAGCAGCTTTGGGTTTGTGCCTGCCCCATATCCAATTTCAAAAGGCCCATGCCAATGCGGGTATCTTTTATACTCGCCTAGGCGCCACAACGCAAACCGTGCTACGCATCTTCGTCTCTCTTTTATGCTTTGCTATTACCGTGGCTTGCACGCGCGAATTGATGGACCTGACCCTCTTTACCCACGAGGGCATGGAAGTGGTAGATGGTTTTGATATTCCTTCGGCCTATTTTATGGCAACACTTGCCCTTGGTTGTGCGGGGCAATGTCTTGTATTGAGTTTAGATATATTACATATAATACAAAAATTCCTTATGAACATACGTCAAATTTTTATAAAAACCCCTGCCCTTGCGTATAAAGGAAAATAACATGTCCCCTTCCCTCATAGCTATTGTCTCTCTCGTGCTGCTTATTCTCGGAATAGTGTATGTGCGTATTCCCATAGCTTTTCTTTTAGCAGGGCTTGGCATTGGCGGCTACGCCCTTTTAGATGGTATGCCACTGGCTCTAAATATGGCCGGCAATGAATTATGGGGGCTTTTCTCTAACTACAGTTTAACTGTCATCCCCTGTTTTATCTTCATGGGGCAGCTTTGCTTTCATTCTGGTTTAAGCCAGCGCCTTTACGCCGCCATGCAAACGTGGTGTGGGCACACTCGCGGGGGCCTTTCCCTTGCTACCATGCTTGCTTGCGGAGGCTTTGCCGCCATTTGCGGTTCTAATACGGCCACGGCAGCCACCATGTCTGTGGTAGCTCTGCCCGAAATGAATCGTTATGGCTACAACCCTCTTCTTTCCACCGGAACTGTGGTGGCAGGCACCACCCTTGGCGCCATTATTCCGCCCAGCGTCGTAGCCATTGTTGTCGGTGTGCAAACAGCCCAATCCATAGAAAATCTTTTTCTTGGCGGGCTCATTCCCGGTTTACTCTTGCTAGCTTTTTTTATGCTTACCATTCCTCTTATTTTACGTTCTCACCCCGAGTGGGCCCCCACAGCCCCCAAAAGTTCTTGGAAAGAGCGCTTTTCTCATCTGCACGGCCTCGCAGAAGGCGGGCTCCTTTTTACTCTCGTGGTCATTTGTCTTGGGTTTGGTCTTTTTACTCCCACCGAAGCCGGAGCTGCCGGCGCCACCATGGCTCTTATTCTTGGTTTAATACGCAAAACGCTTACTTGGAAAAGCTTTGCCAAAGCCCTGGAAGAAAGCCTTACCATTGCCACCATGCTCATTTTTCTTTTGGCAGCCGCCTCCATGTACGGAAAATTTCTTACACTCACACGTTTGCCTTTTGACTTAGCTACAAGCCTTGCCGCCCTCCCCTTGGCAGAACCTTTTATTTTGTTACTTGTTTTAGTTATCTTTATTTTAGGAGGTATGGTTATGGACGCGCTGGCCCTTTTGGTCATTGCCCTGCCCATATTCTTCCCTTTAGCCGAGCTTATGCAATGGAATAGCCTATGGTTTAGCCTTCTCCTCATTGTGGTCACAAGCCTTGGCGCCATGACGCCCCCTGTGGGTATAGCAGCCTATGTAGTGTCCAATGTATCCGCCAAAAAAGAAGAAGACCGTGTGCCCTTACATACAGTCTTTAAAGGCGCGCTTCTTTTTATACCGGCCTATATACTATGCATACTATTGCTCATGCTTTTTCCGCAAATTATTACAGTACTCCCCATGCTCTTGCGCGGATAAAATTTTTGTGGAGGAAGGAAGAGCCTTTGATGTGAAGAACATTTTTGTGGGGGAAGGAGGGACTTTTGCTAGCGCCCAAAAACCCCTCCTTCCCCCACACCCCCATCTTCCCCAAACGCGCTTTATTGCGGTGTCACCAGTCAGCCACAATGAGACCTCTGCACAATTA
>CAYJHX010000050.1:0-9398 GCA_964369395.1 uncultured Desulfovibrionaceae bacterium | reverse complement strand
CTATCATGCCAAAAAAGATGTGTGGTTGGCAGAATTGAATCTAGAAGTTTTGCGTACCTTGGTAGATGCAGCTCGCATTAGTTTTACTTCCTTGCCCATTTATCCGCCTGTGCGTCGTGACGTTACAGTCATAACCGACGGTACCGTAAGCATAGATGCTATTAAGGCATGCATCGGCAAGGCTAAGGCTCCGTTATTGGAAGATGTGCGTCTTATTGATTCTTTTGAACCTCACGCGCAAGAACGTAATCTTACTTTCCGCTTAACTTTCAGGCATGGGGAACGCACCATGAAGGACAGTGAAGCGGATAAAGAAAGAGAAAAGATTGTGCAACTTTTGGTCAAGGAATTGCCTGTAAAGATTTAAAAGATTATTATGGGGGCATTTTACTGCTTATATTCCTCTCTCACGTACATCAATTTCGCTACGCTTCATCGATGTAAATGATTCGAGAGGAATATAAGCAGACATGCCCTAAGATATTGTGCAGTACTAGATGTGTTTAGCGATATTTAATAACGTCTTGTTTTTATATATAATGTGTAGTTAAAACAAGAATAATGAATGGTGTTCTACAATGTACAATGCGCCTTACCTGTGATGTGAAAATACAATTGCGTCGATGGAGCGAAGCGGAATTGATGCACGTATTTTTCACATCACAGGTGAGGTGCATTGCATGCTCCTTGTTGTAGTTGTTGCTTTCTAGCGTTTTCACATCACAGGTAAGGCGCATTGCTCACACTTGCTATATATCCCTCATGAGCGGGGCGCGCTATGCATCTTCTATGGACAGAGCGCATTATTATATGCACTCGCTATGCACCTTCGCGACACATGTCCCTTGAGTATAGCACGTTGCCAGAATGAATCTTACGTGTTAAGAGGAATTATTCTAAGTGTACACAACAAACGAGAAAAACGTTTTTTGTGTATTGTGAGTAGCGTTTTAAAGGATATTGAAAACACCCTTTATAGAAGGAAATGAGGCGAGATATGACTGAAAAGACATATCGCATCGGTGAAGTTGCGCAAGATTTGGATCTCAAAAGCTATGTATTACGCTTTTGGGAAACAGAATTTCCACAACTGGCTCCTCTTCGTACTGACAAGGGACAGCGCCTTTATACTGAAGAAAATGTCACTTTGCTCCGGCGCATAAAAACGTTGTTGCACGAACAAGGTATGACCATTGAAGGGGCGCGGCGCATATTAGAAAAGCAAAATACTTTTGAAGAACCTCTCTTTATTGCCAAAGCTTCTGCTTTGGACAATGCCCGCGAAAAAGGCCTTGATTCTAAAGAGAAGGATGTGCTGCTGGCAGATATTTATCAAGAGCTTGTTGCTATACGTTCCCTTTTATAAATGCTGAATTTTACATAATTATTTACATGTGTACACATTCCCTAAAATCGTCAATGTGCTTTTCATGCAACGTTGCTGAAAAGATATTTTTCATAGCTTGCTAAGGCTTTGTTTGACTTTTTGCCTTAAGCACAGTAAACGGCTTGTACCAACCAATTACAAGAGGTTTACATGATTTTATCCCCTTCTTTATTGAGTGCAGATTTTGCAAATCTCGCTACTGAATTAGGAAATCTTGAAGATGCAGGTCTAAAATGGGTGCATCTTGATGTTATGGACGGTATGTTTGTTCCAAATATTACCTTTGGCCCGCCTGTTATTGCTGCTTTGCGCAAACACAGCGGGCTTTTTTTTGACGCACATCTTATGATAGAAGCGCCAGAGCGCTATTTAGAAGATTTTCAAAAGGCTGGTGTTCAAATGTTGGTAGTGCATGCCGAGGCCACCAAACATTTGCAACGTACCCTCACACGCATTGCAGAGCTTGGCATGCAACGCGGCGTGTCACTAAACCCTGCTACGCCGCTAAGTGCAGTAGAGTATGTGTTGGGTGATGTGGATATGATTTTACTCATGAGCGTAAACCCTGGTTTTTCCGGACAAAAATTTATCCCTGCCACCTATGAAAAAGTGCGCAATTTGCGCGCTATGCTTGATGCGTCGGGTCATGGACATGTGCGCATTCAGGTAGATGGCGGCGTTGATACAGAAAATATTGCCAAACTCATTGATGCAGGGGCTGATGTCTTTGTCTCTGGATCGGCTTTCTTCTCTAAACCCCCTTATGCGCAGCGTTTACAACAATTTCAGGATGCCGCGGCCTTAGCCCAGCGTATGCCTTTGTAATCACAAATAAAGAAAGGAAAATCTCATGCTTGATAGACAATATCTTGCCCACGCTTTGCGTTTTTTAGCCATAGACGCCATCAATACCGCCAACTCCGGACATCCCGGCGCCCCCATGGGCATGGCAGACATGGCCGAAACTTTGTGGCGGCATCATTTAAAGCATAACCCTTCCAATCCGCAATGGGTGGACAGAGACCGTTTTGTGCTTTCCAATGGGCACGCGTCCATGTTGCTTTATGGTTTGCTGCATTTGACAGGATATGATGTAAGTATCGATGATATAAAAGATTTCCGTAAGCTAAAATCTATCACCGCCGGACATCCCGAATACGGCCATACCCCCGGTGTGGAATGTACCACCGGCCCCCTTGGTCAAGGCATTGCCATGGCTGTGGGCATGGCTCTTGCTGAGCGTCATATGGCGGCTCAATTTAATAAAGAGGGGCATGTGGTGGTAGACCACCATACCTATGTGTTCTTGGGTGATGGCTGTATGATGGAAGGTATCTCACACGAAGCGTGCTCCTTGGCCGGAACCTTGGGTCTTGGTAAACTCATCGCTTTATACGATGCCAACGGTATTTCCATTGATGGCAAAATCGAAGGATGGTTTAGCGAAGATGTGGCCGCCCGCTACGAAGCCTATGGCTGGCATGTTATTCGCAATGTCGACGGTCATGATGCTGGCGCGCTGGATAGAGCTATTTTTGCCGCTAAGGATGAAGAAAACAAACCAACGCTGATTATTTGTCATACGCACATTGGCTACGGCTCGCCAAAGCAGGACAGCGCGTCTTGCCACGGTTCCCCCTTGGGTGCCGAAGGCAGAAGCGAAGCTGCTAAAAAAATGGGCTGGGATCATATGCCTTTTGCCATTCCTCAAGATGTGATGGATGCTTGGAATGGTAAGGATAGAGGCATTGTGGCACAAAGCGCATGGAATACGCGTTTTGCCGCCTATGCAGAAGCTTACCCCGACCTTGCCCAAGAGTTTTTGCGCCGTATGCATGGTGATTTGCCTAGCAATTGGGATGAAATTGTAGCCGAAGCCATGAGCGCTTGCCTTGCTGCCAAAGAAAATATCGCCACTCGCGTAGCGTCTTTGCGCGCTTTGGAAGCTTTCTTGCCCAGTTTGCCCGAGTTGATGGGCGGCTCTGCAGACCTTACAGGCTCTGTGGGCACCAAAACCAGCAAATCTACCGTAGTTGATTGCGAACACTACGAAAACAATCATATTTATTATGGTGTGCGCGAATTTGCCATGGGCGCCATGATGAACGGTATGGTTTTACACGGTGGCATCGTGCCTTATGCCGGTACCTTTATGATGTTTTCTGATTATGCCAAAAATGCCATTCGCTTGAGCGCACTTATGCAAAAGCGTGTGCTTTGGGTACTCACGCACGATTCCATTGGCGTGGGCGAAGATGGCCCTACACACCAACCTGTGGAACAAGTGGCGGGTTTGCGTCTTACCCCCGGCTTGCATGTATGGCGCCCTTGCGATACTGTAGAGACTCTGGTGGCTTGGAAATGCGGCCTTGAAGAGAAAAAAGTGCCTCAATGCCTTTCTCTTTCGCGTCAAAATCTGCCTTTCATTGAGCGTAGTGAAGAACAACAAGCCAATATTGCCAAGGGGGGCTATATCCTTCGCGATTGTGACGGCACCCCACAGCTTATTATTCTTGCTACCGGTTCCGAAGTGGCTCTTGCTCTTGAAGCCGCCAAAGTGCTTAGCGACGAAGGCAAAAAAGTACGTGTGGTTTCCATGCCCTGCACAGAGCTTTTTGATGCACAAAAAGAAAAATATCGTGAAAGCGTATTGCCCAAAGATGTGCGGGCGCGTTTGGCAGTAGAAGCGGGCGCCGCTGACTATTGGTACAAATATGTGGGACTTGACGGACGCATTGTGGGTATGACAAGCTTTGGCGCATCAGCCCCCGGTGATGTGCTGGCTAAACATTTTGGCTTTACCGTAGAAAATGTTGTGGCAAAAGCCAAAGAAATTGTGAGATAAGACCGCTGCGCAACGCATTGTGTAAGGCCTTTAAGCGCAGATACTTATATTGTGCAATGAGCTTACAACCGTGCTTGCACTAACTACTGCTATTGCTGTGTAAGAAAAATGAACTTCACATCTTCTTACAGTTATGAGATCTCACACAATGCATTGTGTAGAGCTCTCAGCCATGCCGTTCTCATAACGTGAGCTGTTGGGAAGCCGTAATCTTGTTTCAAGAAAACTTAAATCTGCTATGGGTAACATGCTATGAATGTTACCCATAGAGATTTTTGATTAACCATGCATCAAATGGAGTTTTTATGAAGCTAGCTACATTTGTTTTTGTCTTTGCCTTTGTAAGCCTTATGTCATTAACACCCATGCCCACTGATTCTCACGCCGCAGCTACCAATACTATCCATGAATACCCATCCAGCCAAGACTTTGCAACAGTTCGCCAAAAAGCATTGGACTTTATTAAGAATAAAAAGCTGACATTGTTTGCAGAATTTGACCATGCTGAAAATGCTCAAGCTGTCAATATGCCACTAGAAGCAACAACGGTATTCATTTTTGGAAATCCAGAGGTGGGCACAAAACTTATGCAGAAGTTCCCCGGCATTGGCATAGCCTTGCCCTTACGCATTCTTATTATGCAAGGAAAAGATGGCAAAGTGAGCTTAAAGTATGAAAATTTAGCCATGACTTTTGCTCCGTTTGGGGTTAAGGCGGATAATCCTATTTTACAAAAAATGCAAGGTTTACTCAAAGCTCTGGCGGAAAATGCTACAAAATAAATGCTGTGGGGGCTCATAGACCATTGCACAAGTCGTTAAAGAAGAATGCTATTTACAAAAGAATAGGGCATTTTTGTTGCGATATGATTTTTTTGAAAAGAGAGGTTTGGAGAAGGAAACTTTTTTCCCTAAAAAAGATTTTCCTTCCCTAAAAAATATAACATATCTCATAAAAGGAAAATACGTATGCTTTTTTTAAAAGATTTGGATGTAAAAGGAAAAACCGTTGTTATTCGTGAAGATTTGAATGTGCCCTTAAAAGACGGTGCTGTAGCTAATGATAAACGTGTTCGTGCTGCCATTCCTACCATTACCATGGCTTTAGATAAGGGCGCTGCGGTTATTGTGCTTTCGCACTTGGGCCGTCCTACGGCTGGTGTATTTGAAGAAAAATTTTCTTTGCGCCCTGTGCAAGAACATATGGCAAAATTGCTCGGCGTTCCTGTGACTTTGGCTGCCGACCTTGATAGCGTACAAGCTAAAGTAGGCGAAGTGGTGCTTTTAGAAAACGTTCGCTTTTTGGAAGGCGAAAAGAAAAATGACGCTGCTTTAGCTCAGCGTTTTGCCGACCTTGGTGATGTGTATGTTATGGATGCTTTTGGCTCGGCCCATAGAGCCCATTCTAGCACCGAGGGCGCCATTCGTAAGGCGAAAGTGGCTTGCGCGGGCCCGTTAATGGCGGCAGAATTAGACGCTTTTGCCAAGGTTTTGGATGCACCCAAATCGCCGCTGGTAGCTATTATTGGTGGTTCTAAAGTCTCTACAAAGTTGGCTTTGCTGGAAAATTTGCTGAATAAAGTGGACAGGCTTATTGTAGGCGGTGGTATTGCCAATACCTTCTTGGTAGCTGCAGGATATTCTGTAGGTACGTCGTTGTATGAACCTGATTTAGTAGAGGAAGCTAAGCGCATTTTAGAAAAAGCTAAGGCCACCAATACGGAACTTCCCTTGCCCACCGATGTGGTTATTGCTGCCGCTTTGGCACCGGATCAAAAGGTACAAACAGTAGCTGTGGATGCTGTCCCTGCAGACCAAATGATTTTGGATGTGGGCGCGCAAACAATAAAAGCCTATGCGGCTTTGTGCGCCGATGCAGCCACTGTGATTTGGAATGGTCCCGTGGGCGCTTTTGAAACGGAACCTTTTGGGGTGGGCACTCAAGCCCTTGCTGAAGCGCTGGCTTCTGGTCCTGCCTTTGTGGTAGTGGGCGGCGGCGACTCTGTGGCTGCTGTAGAGCAATACGGCCTTGCTGATAAAATGGGGTATATTTCTACCGGTGGCGGCGCATCTTTAGAGCTTTTAGAAGGCAAGCTGTTGCCGGCAGTGGCTGCTTTGCAAGACAGAGGCTAGAGAATACTCGAAATTATTGATTTTTTGCTATGTCACAAAATACGGTATGTGACGATACTGCCGAGAAAGAGTAGTGAAAATGCCTAGCGGTGCATGGGGCGTAAATTTTTTGTAAACAGTGTATAGCCAAAAAAAACTTTCTGGCGTATACTGCGCCACGAAGCACGGCATATACTAGCCTGATAATGCTGATTGAACATGATTTGAAGTATTGGAGGACACATGCGTAAATTTTATCAAGAAAGTTGGCAGGGAATTCCCTTTTCTGCTTTTACGCATGTGTCCTTTTTTCATTTGGCCAACGCAGAATTTTATGCCACCTTTTATGAAGAGCTTTTTCGACGTTTTCATTGTTGGGACTGTTTGCCCGCTGCTTGGCGTATGGGTAAGGATAGAGGTGCCCGCTGGATAGCAGAACAAATTCAAGCTCAGGCTGCACAATCTAGTGTAAAAACTGAATCCGATGCGTGTAGTTGTCCTCAGAACTCGACCACGAATCTTACTGAACATATTGATACTTTTGAAGGTGTCGATACAGACGCTCGCTTTGATATGCACTCAGATGTTCCCATGGACAATAGTACAGGTGCTTGCGGTGTAACTGAAAGCCTTGGCACAGATGTAGAGGCGCAAGAAACGGTTGCGTCGCAAATGTCTGGTGTCTTTGCTACAACTTCTGCGGCTCCCACTTCTGATAATCCAGAGATATCTGCAAAGTCTGTGGCATTTTCTACTTCTAAAGAGCTCTCTGATGTATCTGATACGCCTGACGTAAATGTGTCTGATATATATCATTTGCCTGAAGTGGCCAGTTTGCCCGATGTCACACGCCTGCCCAATGTGCACGAAGCTGATGAACACGATGTAATAAACCAAGAAGCAGCATGCTCTTGCCCTCGGGTGCTTTCCATCGGTAGCGGTGTGGGATATTTGGAAAAATCTTTGCTAGATATCATGCCAGATATTGAATTGCATGTGAACGAACCCAATACTGCGGGCTTACGTTGGCTTAAAGAGGTTGTGCCTTTAGAGCATATCTATATTGGTTCGCCCTCTACGTGTTTGCCTCCTGATGTGCAATATCAAGTAATTTACCTTTCAGCCATTGATTACAGTTTTACCAACGAAGAATTTGCTTTTGCCTTGCAGGAAATTAAAGCGCAACTGGCCCCCGGTGGGCGACTGTTGTGTCTGTCTTCATCCTTACTTGAAGAATATTCTGGCGTGGGAAGTGCTGTGAATATTTTTAAAATTGGACTACGCGCTGTATTGCATTTTTTAGGTGTGCGTCGTCAACAGTTTTGGGGATGGCGTCGCACTCAAGAAGAATACCATCAGTTTTTTGAAAATGCCGGCTTTAAGAATATACAAGACGGCTGGTTGGATGATGGGTTTCATTCGTATTGGATTTCTGGCGAATAAAGGGAAAAATATTGAAAGGGAGAAGCTGCCTTTCAGAGTATTAGCAAAATTTACTGGGGGAAAACCTTTTTGGAAAAAGCCCCCAATCTAAGCCCCCCCAGACTGCTTTTCAAATAATTTTAATTATGACTTGCGTTTAAGTCAGGGGGTGAAGTTGAATTTTTGAAGTTTCTGTCATAAATTCAAACGTTTTTCAGCGTCGATTATGATAAAGAGCTCTGCGCAATGTATTGCACAGAGCTCTTTAAGTAGATAAGCCTTTTGGGTAACCTAGTTCACCCGTAAAAAGCATGTAACAATCTGAATATTTTTGAAAAAATTATTGCAAGCACCACCTAAAGGTACGAGTGGCTGCGCGGGAAATGAATTCCTGCTTGCTTTTGGCAAGGCTTGCTACATTCTTAGCAAAAAGTTCTTTTTCAACATTTGCTTGATACAGGCCGTTCAAAAAGTAGTGTCTACTATTCGAGGATATACTTCATGGGATTCACCGGCGCTCCACCCACGCGAATTTCATAGTGCAAATGCGGGCCCGTTGTGCGGCCTGTCATGCCCACTTGACCGATTACATCGCCGCGTTTGACCTCTTGGCCTACTTTGGCATAATTTTCTTTTTTCATATGGGCGTATACTGTAGAAATGCCGCCGCCGTGATCAATTTCTACCACAATGCCATAGGCCCCTTCAAAACCAGCTCTTTTTACTACGCCGCGAGCCGTTGCAATGATAGGTGCGCCTAGCTTTCCTTTAATATCAATACCTTTATGAAAGCTTCTGCGTCCGGTAAAGGGGGCACGCCTATAGCCAAAGCTAGAGTTTAAACGCCCACGTAAAGGCCAAACCGAAGGGGATGCCGAAAGTTTGCCTTTCATGACGCGTAAAGCCATGAGCAATTTTTGTTGATTAATCTCTTCTAAATGCACGTCGTCAGCTAAGAGCTGTAAAAAGGTTTGCATGCGCCGTACCATAAGGCTGGGACTATGCACAGGAAGAGCTTGAGTCATAAGCTCATCATTGCGCGAGCGCTGCATATCTCCAAATTCTTCGGATATTTCAAGGAGCTGACGAATTTTTGCGTCAAAGCGTTCCATGCGCATAACGTCTTGAGATATGCTTTGCATTTTTTCTACAAGGCTTAATAACTGCGCGTTTTGATTATTAAAGCGCTCTTGGTCTTCTTGTATTCTATTTTTGAGATGTAGATTGACGAGATAGTCTTTCAAAAGAAAAAAGTTCCCCACAAGAAGGGCGCACGTAAAAAGCACAAAAAGGCTGATAACCCAAAGGCGAACCCGAAATTTTCGACTTTTGCCTTCGCCGCCTTCTCTAAAGATAACTATATGGTGTTTTCCAAAAAACATGCAACCTCGCATGGTTTATATGATATATTTTAAGATGCTTACAGTTTGCTGTCTGTCTGTTTTTGCTATAAGTACAGGTTGTTACTTTAGACAAATGCATGTACAGAGCTCTTTTTGCGGTTCATTGTATAGGGACTCATCGAGCGTTGACGACAGCTTTGAACACAGAAAAATACTGGCATAGATGAGCTCTTGTTTGAGATACATAATAAGCCTTGACTGCGCCGTCAAGAAATACGTGCGTTTTTTCT
>CAYJHX010000049.1:0-9421 GCA_964369395.1 uncultured Desulfovibrionaceae bacterium | reverse complement strand
CTCAATGGCGCAAAGATTTAAAGGAAGAAAAGAATATTCCCATAGCAGATAGACCCCTTTGGGGCGATGCTAATGCACCAGTAACGGTGGTTGAATTTTCTGATTTTACGTGTCCTTATTGTGCACAAGCTGCCGCTACCTTGGGAGCATTGAAAAAAGCTTATGGCAATAAAGTGAATCTTGTTTTTAAACACGCCCCCATAAGCGCAAATCCAACTGCCATTAAAGCCTCAGAATATGTTATCGCCGCTGGGCTTCAGTCGCCAGAGCTGGCCCAAAAACTGTATGAAAATCTTTTTTCCATGCGCGAAGACTTGCTTGATAAAGGAGAAACCTTCATTAAAAACCAAGCAAAAGCGCTGGGGCTGAATGTGCAAAAATTAAGCAAAGATGCCCGTAGTAAAAAAGTGAAAACCATCTTAAGCGAAGATTTACAGCATGCCAAAGATCTTGGTGTTGAAGGTACCCCTTACTTCTTTGTAAACAATATAGTTGTACGCGGTGCCATCTCGGAAGATTTGTTTAAAGCAGCCATAGATATGGCCCTTGAGCACGAAATGAAGAAATAAGTGGGGGGCGCTGCCCCTCCACCCCGCAAAAGGGGATAATCCCCTTTTGAAACCTTATATAAAACCCTGCACAATAAAATGTCATGGATTGTTGTGCCTCGCAATGACTTGGTATTACAACGATAATCATTGCGAGGCACAGCACCCATGTATTTCGACAGTATTGAGAATCATGTAGGACTCTCTATATTATAATAAAAGCCCTTGCTCTATACAGCGCAAGGGCTTTTATTATGAAAAGATATGGAAAAAAGGTGAAGAGTTTTTAAGATTGCGTAGGGTTCTTTAAAGGTGTTTTTACTCTTCTTGTTCGTCGCTACTCGTTTTAGCACTCTGAGGAGTCGCTTGAGCGTTTTCAGCATCCATTTGTGTTTTGTTGTTATAGCTATTGGCAAGGCGGCTCATCCAAGCACGAATTTGGTGTAAATCGTCATGATGAATTTGCTCTGAGCTGTGCAAAAGAGATTGCAAAACTTTTACTTCATCACGCAACAATACATTTTCTTCTTTGGCTGTTCGGGCAGCGTCTTCGAGACGTTGCATATCATCTTTTTGGGTGGCCAGTACGGAAAGCGATTTGGCTATACTTTGCATGGCCATGCTTTGCTGCTCTAAAATATTCATGAGCATATGGGTTTGACCATGGTCAGCCCCCGCAGTGGGCGCTACGGATTGCCCTAAGGGATTGATTACAGAGGGCGCGCCGACGTTTTGTTGCACAGGCATATGCAAGGGGATGGTAGGAAAATCGTCCTGAGCCGAACCAAGGATGGAAGTATTGTCCACAGTATTTTGAGAGGGGTGGACGTTTTGACTATAATGACTTGCGCTGGGCACAAAGCCGGTGGATGCAGTATCAACGGTTATGGTGGCATCCATGGTGCGTGGGTAATGGGCGGCCAGCTCTTCTTCTACAAGTGCGGCAGTTTTACCCATCTTCATATGCTCTATAATTGTGGAGACAATTTCCAAGGTTTTTTGGCCATAGCGCTTGCGCCTTCCTTCGCCAATAATAGGCATAAAAGATGCAAAACGCTTACAATAATATCGTGCCGTGGACTCTGGTAGGGAAAAATGGCGAGCAATTTCGGCTAGGCTGAGATTTTTTTCCATACTTTCTCCTTAAGAAAATACCTGCTACATTTATCTAGATAGATGGCTGTATACATTGTATAGATATGGCAAAATGTAGATAAAGTTTTTGTTGTTCTTGACCCATACCGCATTGCGAACTTTTTAGCAAGTGTCTTGCGGTTAGATATGGAAAAAAGTTAAAATGCTAACGGTCTGTTAGAGAGGAAAATATAAAGCCGCAATGCCTATGTGGGAATGTCATACGCATTGCGGCTTAGGTGGGGTAAATTATAAAGAATGCTTTGCGTAAATTCGATACGCAAGTTGTTCTTTACAAAAATGCTTTTGTTAGCCCCTAGGTTGTTATAAATGTTTACAGATATGCAATGCTAAATTCACTACACCACGCGTCGCACCGACACTAACTTTGGTTTCCAATATTTATTTAAGCTTTCGATGCGCACCTTTGCCCCTGTACGTGGGCTGTGAATAAATTTATTATCACCCACATAAATACCCGTATGCAAACCTGTGCCGGAACCTCTGGTCTTAAATACAATAATATCTCCTGGGCGAGCCTTGGTAGATTTAATACGCTTGCCCGCTTTAGCTTGCGCTACGGTTTGACGTGGCACTTTTACGCCGTGCTGTTTATAGGCCCATTGAATGAGGCCGGAACAATCAAAACCGGTTTTGGGAGAGGTGCCCCCAAACTTATAATATTTTCCCAACTGTGATTTGGCAGTCTTTGTAATAGCTACACCCTTGCTGACGGCAACGTTTGGACTATCTACCTTTTTGCTACCGCATGCTCCTAAGAAAAAACAGGTGCATAATAAAAGAATGGCCCAAAGAAACGTGCGTTGATTTTTCGTTGTCGTTTTCATACTCCCACCTTAATTCCCGTTAAACTGTCTCACGAAAAGACTTTCCTAGAGTTGCCATGATATGGTGCAGCTTCATTCCCATTAAACTGCAGTACAATGTTCATTGCGCAAGGAATCATGGTTTTTGCAAAGTCTTACGTGAATACATTGTGTTTTAAAATACTTTATGCATATTTGCCGTAGTTTACAGCTTCATTCCCATTAAGCTGCCCTATAAACAAATATGCGGATTTCCCACGTTATTTTCTGAAACAGTTTCATTCCCATTAAACTGTATACAGCATGCGGCTTCCAGAGTTTTTATGGCTTTTTTCACGCAGCTTCATTCCCATTAAACTGTCTTGAAAAAATTGCACAACGTTGCCATGACTCTCTTCTAGCACAGTGGCAAGGGGTATGCAAGAAAAATCTTTTATATCTATCTAAAATAATTGAATTTTCTAGAAAATATTTAAACTTTTTTAGAACTTTTACTAGAAAAAGTCTTTAGGATAAAAAATATTGCTTTAAGCAAAAAGAATGCGTATTATATCAAAGGAAAAGGCGTTATGTGCTCTCTTAAGGAAAGAGCCTTGCGCGTTAGGAATTTTAGAGAAGAAACGTTTTTTTGCTTTTTTTTCTGATAATTGTTGTGTGGAAGCTAAAAATTTTTTTTAAATTTTTTCTGCACCGCAAAAAAAATCAGAAAAAAGTAGACGTATTTTCGCAAAGTGAGTTTAGAATCATGTCTTCGATTATTACACTGAAGGGATTTGTGGCAGCTTTACCAAGTAGAGGTAAGGCCGGGCATGTGATGCTCGTGGCAGACAACAAAGAATATGTAGTGGTTCCTCGTGGTGCCGGCGTAGATTTAGATGAGCATGTGGGGGCTACTGTACAAGTGAGTGGGGTTTTGTCTCAAGAAGATGAAGCGGAAACTATTTTTGTACGTAGCTATATTGTTCTTGATGATGATTTATGGCTTGACGACGATTAGTAAGAGCTTTGAGGATAAGAGCTCTTTTTTTACGCGCTTTTTTGCGCATGTTGTTCTTCCTGAAGAAAGAGTCCTGCACAATTACTTTTTCAGTATAATTTTGTGAAACTGTAAAGAAGTTTTTAAAACAAAAAATTTACAGTACAGGACTAAAAGGCACGAAAATCAATCGCTTTACGGCGCAAGTACATTGCGCCTACTCTTGATTTCTTGGTCGCATTGACTGCTGTCAACGCTCCATAAGACTCCGCACAATGAATTGTGCAGGAGTCTTGAAGAAGTGAAATTTTTTGCAGGTGGGAAGGAGGGATTTTTGCTTGTGTCAAAAAGCCCTTCCTTCCACCTGCCCCTCATTCTCCCCAAAGCGCGCTTCTTTGATACTGCACGTTTTGAAACCTTGCATATTCAATTTTACCATAAACAGGCTTAAAGAAATAATTGCGCAGAGCTTTTGTTTTGAAGAGATGTTTTTCCCTTGCTAGGGGTAATCACCCTTGAAAAAGTATTTTGAGCGAGTGTACTTTTCTGAAAAAATGTGAAAATGCGTTTTTCAGTATCGGCGAGAATAGTGAAGCTAAAAAAGCCCTTGCGTACTATGATGCGCAAGGGCTTTTTTAGCAGCTATTTTTTATTTTCCTTACCATATTATAGGATTATGGCCTTGGGCCGTGAGCCAGGCGTTTACGGTGGAAAAATGACCACAGCCAAAAAAACCTCGTGATGCCGACAAAGGGGAGGGGTGTGCAGCCTCTAAAACAAGGTGTGCGCCGCTTTGTCTAAAAAGTTCAGCGTGTGTGCGTGCGGCATTGCCCCAGAGCAAAACGGCTATAGGGCGTGTTTTTCCTTCATCAAAAGTATTGCTAGCGAGTGCTTGCAAAATATCTTGAGTAATGTGTTGCCAGCCGAACTTGGCATGACTGAGAGGCTTGCCTTCTTCTACGCTCAAAATACTGTTCAGCAAAAGTACACCTTGCGTGGCCCAGCGCTCTAGGTTGGGATTGACCGTAGAGGCATGGGCACAGAGCGCTGCAGGCGCGTGCGTGTGTGCGCTGGATATGCCAGATGCGCCAGTAGGAGGCGTGCTTACTGTGCTGGAGGTAGTAAAGGTATTTTGCGCTATTTCTTTAAATATATTTCGTAGAGAAGGCGGCGCGGGTTGGTTTTCTTGTACAGAAAAAGCAAGCCCATGGGCTTGATTGGGGCCATGGTAGGGGTCTTGGCCAACAATGATAACGCGTATTTCTTCAGGAGGAGTATACTGCAAGGCGCGAAAAATGTTGTTTTGAGCGGGATAAATAATTTTTCCTTCCTGACGCCATGACGCAATTTTCTCAAAAAAAGGAAGATGTTTTCCGGCTTGCAATGCGGGTACAAATTGTAGCCATTGTGAAGGAATGAAGGGAAAATCTTGCATAAGAGAGCGTTGCCCTTTTAAATAATTTTTCTTGAGGGAGGAAGGGGAATTTATCCCTTAAGGGACAAGTGCCAAACTAACCACGTAATATCTAGAGGATTTTATTAAATCAGTGTTTTCTTAATAATGGAATATAATTTAGGTGCAAGAATTTTCCGTAAGGAAAATTCGATGTAAAAGTTTTTGAGGGAGGGGGTATGGGGGAGGGAACTTTTTTCAAAAAGTTCCCTCCCCCATAAAAACTAAGACTGCATATCTATATACTATAAAACTTATCTTACACCAAAACCTGGTATGTGGTAATGCTTTTCAAGTTTTTGCAAAATCCAGCTAGCAATGGTGACCAAGATCAAGTAGTAGGCGCCTACCACGAGAAACACTTCAGTAAATCTAAACGTCATGGAGGCAATGGCTTTGCCTTCGCCCATAATATCGTTGACCGTCACAAAATGGGCTAAAGAAGAGTACTTAATAAGGTAAATAATTTCATTGCCGCAACCGGGGAGGGCGCGCCGTGCGGCTTGTGGGATAATGATATGCATGATGCTTTGGGTGCGTGTCATGCCTAGGGCTTTGGCGGCTTGTACTTGACCTTGACGTATGGAAAAAAGCGCTCCGCGGATATATTCGGAGTGGTAAGCGGCAGAGCACATGGTAAAGCTGATAACGGCTGCCATATAGGGGCTGAAATAGAGACCAATCTTGGGCAGCGCGTAAAAAATCATTAATAGTTGTACGGCTAAAGGCACACCACGAATGATGGTGACATAGCCATCGGAGATTTTTCGAGTTATGGGGTTGGCATAGACGCGTAAAATGCCAAGAACCACGCCGCCAATGAAGCCCAAAATAGCTGAGGGTACTATGAGAGCCACAGACGTCCAAAAGCCTTTATTCAAGGCCGGAATGATGGTTTCGGAAAGAAAGGACATATCAAGCATGGTTCGTTACCCGAGCCTTGCTGTATTGTTGGAGTCTGCCTCGTGGGCGTTGTCCATGTTGAGGTCTGTGATCTTGTTGAAAAAATCTTGCGTGCGGCTTTCTCTTGAGAGCAGTTCTTGGGGCGTTCCGCTTTCAATGATGCAGCCTTTTTCCATAAAAATAATTTCATTGGCCAGTGCTTTGGCAAATTCCATTTGGTGGGTGGCCATAAGCATGGTCATGCCGCCACGGGCCAAATCGCGAATGACGGTGAGTACCTCGCCCACCAATTCAGGGTCAAGGGCAGAGGTGGGTTCGTCCAGCAAAATAACTTTGGGATCCATGGCTAAAGCGCGGGCTATGGCTACGCGTTGTTTCTGTCCGCCGGAAAGTTGTGCTGGGTAGAGCTTTGTGCGAAGAGCAAGGCCCACTTTATCTAATTCGGCTAAAGCTCTTTCTTTGGCATCGGCTTTGGAAAAACCGCGAACTTTGCGTAAGGCAATGGCTACGTTATCTTCGGCGGTGAGGTGGTCAAATAGGTTGAAATCTTGAAAAATCATGCCTACTTGCGCTCTAAACGAACAGAGCATGGCGGTGCTGTGAAAGTCGAGTTCTTGGCTTTCTAAAAAAATTTGCCCTTCGTCGGGAGGGATAAGACAGTTGATGCATTGCAAGAGTGTGCTTTTGCCGGCACCTGAAGGGCCAATGAGCACTTTAAGTTCCCCGCGAGCAATGGACAGGTTGCAGTCTTGTAAAATTTTCTTGCCGCCTAAGGTTTTGCTTATGGACTTAATTTGTAAAACGGGTGTGTTCATGGGTACTCTCAATTAAGAAACGGCATAGCCGGGAATATAGGTACGTTTTTCAAGCATGCGTAATAAACGAAAGCCAACAACGGTAATGACAAAGTAGATAAGACCGGCTAAGGCAAAAAAAGCAAGGTGTTCGTAGGTGCGTGAAGCCACAAAATTAGCTCGAGCCATGATTTCTTGCGTGCCAAGTACATAGCAGATGGCGGAATCTTTTAGAAGAATGGAAAATTCGTTGGCAAAGCCGGGAATGGACATGCGCAAGGCTTGGGGCAAAATAATTTGACGTATGGCAGTAAAGTCGCGCATACCAAGGGCTCTGGCCGCTTTGAGTTGTCCTTGTGGAATGGCTAAAATGGCGCCGCGGTAAATTTGAGATTGATATGCAGTGCTGGTAAGGCCCAGTACCACACAGGAAATAATAAAAGGGTTGGCATTCAATTGTAAAGAAACAAAAAGGCCAAAAAATAAAAAAAGGAGTACAAGAATGGGGACGCCGCGGAAAAACCAGACATAAAGTGAAATAAGGCGGCTGATACATCGGGGACCATAGACTTGTAATGTGGCCAAGGGGACACCAAGTACTAGGCCTATGCTAAGGGCAATGGCGACATTGGCAATGGTTACAAGACTGCCGCCCAAAATATAGGGAAGAGCTTCCCAAAGTGTTATAAATACTTCCATAAAAGAATATACTCCCCCATCTGAGTAAAAGGGCAAAATCTTTGTGTAAAGGGATACAGTCTCTTTTACCCACGATGTTTGCTACATTTGCCTTTATGCAAAAACTTGCATTAAAGTTGCGGTGCAGATGGGGGAGTATGGTAAATTATTTCTTATCTTGCAAATATTTTTTCTTCAAAACATTCCAATGGGGGTCTGCCATAAGCAATTTATAGCCTTCATTAATCATTTGTAACAAGGCTTTATCTTGATTGCGAACAGCAACACCAAATTTATCGGGGTTACCATGTACGCCAGCAATTTTTACTTCTTTGCCTTTTGCAATGGCGTCATCGGCAGGCAATTTGTCCATAAGGCCAGCTTGGATACGGCCATTAAGTAAATCTTCTACGATCAATGGTGCAGATTCATAGTACACAATTTCAAAAGGATAGCCTTTTTCTTTGTGTTCTTTTTGCATGTCGGAGGCTTCAGAAGTACCGCGTTGTATACCTACTTTAATTTTTTGTGACAAAATATCTTTAGGGGTGAGCTTGGAGTCTTTGCCCACAATAAATACGCGAGAAACTTCCCAGTAAGGATTGGAGAAGGTTACCACTTTGCTGCGATCGGGGGTGATGCTCATGCCGGAAGCAATCATATCAATTTGTTGGGCCAAAAGGGCAGGGATGATGCCATCCCATGCAATGGGCTTGTGTTCCACTTTGAAGCCCATTTTTTGAGCAATCCAGTCCATAGATTCTACGTCAAAGCCAGCGGGTTTGCCGGTTTTGTCCATATAGCCAAAGGGAGGATAGTTAGCATCGATGCCGTTGACATAAACTTTTTGTGCTGCTTGCACAGGAAGAGCTGTTGCGAGCATGAGTGCAAAAAGACAAAGGGTAAACAGTTTTTTCATGGTGTGTTCCACTCCGTAAAAGATGAAATATCAAAATGATGGCCTCAAACCTAGGTGTAGAACTATCAAAATATTGTTATCGTGGCAAGTATGCATTGCATACAGAATACTGTTTTTATAAAGTCTTGTATAGGGCAATAGAAAAACAATAGGCCAAAGTTAGTAAAACTTTACTTGATTTTTTAGAGGCTTGTGTAGTAATGCTCTAACATGCTTTGTCTTTAAAGTAATTTACACAGGGCAAGCTTTGGAGAATGCACTTTATGTGGGAAAACACTTTACGCAGGTATACAGGATTGCGTCCTGCGCAATGGATATTACTTTTTTGCGATGGCATTGTTATGCAATGTGTCTTTGCTTTCTTTTTTTTGTTACGCTCTTTTTGGGGAGAAGTAGCGCTATTTTCCTATATTTGGATAGGATTTTCTCTGTGTTTGGGGCCTCTCATCATGCTTATTGTTGGCTCGTATGAATCGCCAGCACCGCCGGCACATAAAGCTTTAAAAAAAGCTTTTTTAGGTGTCTCTTTGACATACTTGTTTGTTTTGATAGTGCTTTTTTTGGGGAAGAATTCGGCTGAATATTCTCGCTCTATAGTGGCGGCCTCGTGGTTTGTAACCTTATTTGCTGTGCCCATTATACGTAACCATGTGCAAAAAAAACTGTGCACTTGTGCTTGGTGGGGGGCGCCGGTAGTTTTTTTGCAGGGAAAAGAAAAAATACAAGAGCTTTGGCAAGAACTCATGGATAATCCAGAGCGTGGACTACGTCCTGTAGAAAGTAGGGATATAAGCCAAGACACAGTACATGCTGCAACATATCGAGAAAAAGTTCTTTTGGAAATGCAGCAGAAATACATCAATCCTGTCTTCATTTGGCTTTCCAATGGTGGCAGTCAGGAAGAAGAGGCTAAACAATTTGAAGAAATAGCGCGCTTGTGTCGTCGTTTATTAGTTGTTCCTCCGCAAAAAAAAGGAATAAAGAAGTATTGGCTAGCACCACGAATTTTAGGCGAAACGGAAGCCTTTTTGGTGCGGCAAAATCTTTCGGATTCTCGGCGCAACTCTATTAAGCGGTGCATAGATCTTATATTAGCCAGCATAGCCCTTGTTGTACTTTCTCCTTTGTTTCTTATACTGACATTATGGATTCGCTTAAGCAGTACGGGGCCTGCTATTTATAAGCAAAG